>NZ_JBBJZX010000034.1:0-19821 GCF_038148935.1 Streptococcus pseudopneumoniae
GCTGTTGATAAATTTTTAAATGAACTTTGATAAATAGTATTGTATGAAAGTATAAGGTTAGTGTATATGAAACGTTCTCTCGACTCAAGAGTCGATTATAGTTTGCTATTGCCAGTATTTTTTCTACTGGTTATTGGCGTGGTGGCTATCTATATAGCTGTTAGTCATGATTATCCAAACAATATTCTGCCCATTTTAGGGCAGCAGGTCGCCTGGATTGCCTTGGGGCTTGTGATTGGTTTTGTGGTCATGCTCTTTAATACAGAATTTCTTTGGAAAGTAACCCCCTTTCTGTATATTTTAGGCTTGGGACTCATGGTCTTGCCAATTGTCTTTTATAATCCAAGCCTAGTTGCATCAACGGGTGCCAAAAACTGGGTATCGGTAAATGGTGTTACCTTGTTCCAGCCGTCAGAATTTATGAAGATATCCTATATCCTCATGTTGGCTCGTGTCATTGTCCAGTTTACCAAAAAACATAAGGAATGGAGACGCACGGTTCCGCTGGACTTTTTGTTAATTTTTTGGATGATTCTCTTTACTATTCCAGTCCTAGTTCTTTTAGCACTTCAAAGTGACTTAGGGACGGCTTTGGTTTTTGTAGCCATTTTCTCAGGAATCGTTTTATTATCAGGGGTTTCTTGGAAAATTATTATCCCAGTATTTGTGACTGCTGTAACAGGAGTTGCTGGTTTCTTAGCCATCTTTATTAGCAAGGACGGACGAGCTTTTCTTCACCAGATTGGAATGCCGACCTACCAAATCAATCGGATTTTGGCTTGGCTCAATCCCTTTGAGTTTGCCCAAACAACGACTTACCAGCAGGCTCAAGGGCAGATTGCCATTGGGAGCGGTGGTTTATTTGGTCAAGGTTTTAATGCTTCTAATCTGCTTATCCCAGTTCGAGAGTCGGATATGATTTTCACGGTCATTGCAGAAGATTTTGGCTTTATTGGCTCTGTCGTGGTTATTGCCCTCTATCTTATGCTCATTTATCGTATGTTGAAGATTACTATCAAATCAAATAACCAGTTCTACACCTATATTTCCACAGGTTTGATTATGATGTTACTCTTCCACATCTTTGAGAATATCGGTGCTGTGACTGGCTTACTTCCTTTGACTGGGATTCCCTTGCCTTTCATTTCGCAAGGGGGATCAGCTATTATCAGTAATTTGATTGGTGTTGGCTTGCTTTTATCTATGAGTTACCAGACTAATCTAGCTGAAGAAAAGAGCGGAAAAGTCCCATTCAAACGGAAAAAGGTTGTATTAAAACAAATTAAATAAGGAGAAAATCATGGTTAAAGTAGCAGTTATGTTAGCTCAGGGCTTTGAAGAAATTGAAGCTTTGACAGTTGTGGATGTCTTGCGTCGGGCAAATATTACTTGTGATATGGTTGGTTTTGAGGAGCAAGTGACAGGTTCGCACGCAATCCAAGTAAGAGCAGATCATGTCTTTGATGGAGATTTATCAGACTATGATATGATTGTCCTTCCTGGAGGGATGCCTGGTTCTGCACATTTGCGCGATAATCAGGCTTTGATGCAAGAATTGCAAAGTTTCGAACGAGAAGGGAAGAAACTGGCAGCTATTTGTGCTGCGCCAATTGCCCTCAATCAAGCAGGGATATTGAAAAACAAGCAGTACACTTGTTATGACGGCGTTCAAGAGCAAATCATTGATGGTCAATATGTCAAGGAAACAGTAGTGGTAGATGGTCAGTTGACAACCAGTCGAGGCCCTTCAACAGCCCTTACCTTTGCCTACGAGTTGGTGGACCAACTAGGAGGGGACGCAGAGAGTTTACGAACAGGAATGCTCTATCGAGATGTCTTTGGTAAAAATCAGTAAAACGGGAGTTGTTCTCTCGTTTTTTAGGTGGAAAAATCAGGGAAATCATCGCTTTTTTCATAAAAAAATGCTATAATGAAAGGTATGAAATATCACGATTATATCTGGGATTTAGGTGGAACTTTACTGGATAATTATGAAACTTCAACAGCTGCATTTGTTGAAACATTGGCACTGTATGGCATCACACAAGACCATGACAGTGTTTATCAGGCTTTAAAGGTTTCTACTGATTTTGCGATTGAGACATTCGCTCCCAACTTAGAGCATTTTTTAGAAAAATATAAAGAAAATGAAGCCAGAGAGCTAGAACACCCGATTTTATTTGAAGGAGTTTCTGACTTATTGGAAGATATTTCAAAACAAGGTGGGCGTCATTTTTTGATCTCTCATCGAAATAATCAGGTCTTAGAAATTTTAGAAAAAACTTCTATAGCAACCTATTTTACGAAAGTAGTGACTTCTAGCTCAGGTTTTAAGAGAAAGCCAAATCCCGAATCCATGCTTTATTTAAGAGAAAAATATCAGATTAGCTCAGGTCTTGTTATAGGTGATCGACCGATTGATATTGAAGCAGGGCAAGCTGCTGGACTAGCTACCCACTTGTTTACCAGTATCGTGAATTTAAGACAAGTATTAGACATGTAAGAAAAAGGAATAAGATGACAGAAGAAATCAAAAATCTGCAGGCACAGGATTATGATGCCAGTCAAATTCAAGTTTTAGAGGGCTTAGAGGCTGTTCGGATGCGTCCAGGGATGTATATCGGGTCAACTTCAAAAGAAGGTCTTCACCATCTAGTCTGGGAAATTGTTGATAACTCAATTGATGAGGCCCTGGCAGGATTTGCCAGTCATATTCAAGTCTTTATTGAGCCAGATGATTCGATTACTGTTGTCGATGATGGGCGTGGTATCCCAGTCGATATTCAGGAAAAAACAGGCCGACCTGCTGTTGAGACAGTCTTTACGGTTCTTCATGCTGGAGGAAAATTCGGCGGTGGCGGCTATAAGGTCTCAGGTGGTCTTCACGGAGTAGGGTCATCAGTAGTTAACGCCCTTTCCACTCAATTAGATGTTCATGTCCACAAAAACGGTAAGATTCATTACCAAGAATACCGTCGTGGTCATGTTGTCGCAGACCTTGAGGTAGTCGGAGATACAGATAGAACTGGAACAACGGTTCACTTCACACCAGACCCAGAAATCTTTGCTGAAACAACAACCTTTGATTTTGATAAATTAAATAAACGGATTCAAGAGTTAGCCTTTCTAAATCGCGGTCTTCAAATCTCCATCACAGATAAGCGTCAAGGTTTGGAACAAACCAAGCACTACCATTATGAAGGTGGAATTGCTAGTTACGTTGAGTATATCAATGAGAACAAGGATGTGATCTTTGATACACCAATCTACACAGATGGTGAGATGGATGATATCACAGTTGAAGTAGCCATGCAGTACACAACTGGTTACCATGAAAATGTCATGAGTTTCGCCAATAATATTCATACCCATGAAGGTGGAACGCATGAACAAGGTTTCCGTACAGCCTTGACACGTGTTATCAACGATTATGCTCGTAAGAATAAGTTACTGAAAGACAATGAAGATAATTTAACTGGGGAAGATGTCCGCGAAGGATTAACTGCAGTTATCTCGGTTAAACACCCAAATCCACAGTTTGAAGGACAAACCAAGACCAAGTTGGGAAATAGCGAAGTGGTCAAGATTACCAATCGCCTCTTCAGTGAAGCCTTCTCCGATTTCCTCATGGAAAATCCACAGATTGCCAAACGTATCGTGGAAAAAGGGATTTTGGCTGCCAAGGCTCGTGTGGCTGCCAAGCGTGCGCGTGAAGTCACCCGTAAAAAATCTGGTTTGGAAATTTCCAACCTTCCAGGTAAACTAGCAGACTGTTCTTCTAACAATCCTGCTGAAACAGAACTCTTCATCGTCGAAGGAGACTCAGCTGGTGGATCAGCAAAATCTGGTCGTAACCGTGAATTTCAGGCAATTCTTCCAATCCGCGGTAAGATTTTGAACGTTGAAAAGGCAAGTATGGATAAGATTCTAGCTAACGAAGAAATTCGTAGTCTTTTCACAGCCATGGGAACAGGATTTGGCGCAGAATTTGATGTTTCGAAAGCCCGTTACCAAAAACTCGTTTTGATGACGGATGCCGATGTCGATGGAGCCCACATTCGTACCCTTCTTTTGACCTTGATTTATCGTTATATGAAACCAATCCTAGAAGCTGGTTATGTTTATATCGCCCAACCACCAATCTATGGTGTCAAGGTTGGAAGCGAGATTAAAGAATACATCCAGCCAGGTGCAGATCAAGAAATCAAACTCCAAGAAGCCTTGGCTCGCCATAGTGAAGGACGTGCCAAACCAACTATTCAGCGTTATAAGGGGCTAGGTGAAATGGACGATCATCAGTTGTGGGAAACAACCATGGATCCCGAACATCGCTTGATGGCTAGAGTTTCTGTGGATGATGCTGCAGAAGCAGATAAAATCTTTGATATGTTGATGGGGGATCGAGTAGAACCTCGTCGTGAGTTTATCGAGGAAAATGCCGTTTATAGTACACTTGATGTCTAAAAAATCGGGAGAAGTAGTTCCCTTGGTCTAAAAAATATGATATAATCATTACGATTGTTTCAAGTAAAAAAAGGAGTTTGATATGTCTAATGGACAACTAATTTATTTAATGGTTGCAATTGCAGTCATTTTAGTTCTGGCTTATGTAGTGGCAATCTTTCTACGTAAGCGAAACGAGGGAAGATTAGAAGCGCTAGAAGAAAGAAAAGAAGAACTATACAATCTTCCAGTAAATGATGAAGTAGAAGCTGTAAAAAATATGCACTTGATTGGACAAAGTCAAGTGGCTTTCCGTGAATGGAATCAAAAATGGGTCGATTTATCTCTCAACTCTTTTGCCGATATTGAAAATAATCTTTTTGAAGCAGAAGGCTATAACCATTCATTTCGTTTTCTCAAGGCCAGTCATCAAATTGACCAAATTGAGAGTCAAATTACTTTGATTGAAGAAGATATTGCTGAAATTCGCAATGCTTTGGCAGACTTAGAGAAGCAAGAATCTAAAAATAGTGGTCGTGTTCTTCATGCTTTGGATTTATTTGAGGAACTTCAGCATAGAGTTGCTGAAAATTCAGAACAGTATGGTCAAGCCTTGGATGAAATTGAAAAACAATTAGAAAATATCCAATCTGAATTTTCACAATTTGTAACGTTGAATTCATCGGGTGACCCAGTAGAAGCTGCTGTGATTTTGGATAATGCTGAAAATCATATCTTGGCTTTGACACATATTGTTGATCGTATACCAGCAATTGTAACAACATTATCTAAAGAGCTACCAGATCAACTAGAAGATTTAGAAGATGGTTATCGTAAACTAATTGATGCTAATTATCATTTTGTTGAAACGGATATTGAAGCACGTTTCCACTTGCTTTATGAAGCATTCAAGAAAAACCAAGAGAATATTCGCCAGTTGGAATTGGATAATGCCGAGTATGAGAATGGACAGGCACAAGAGGAAATCAATGCCTTGTATGGTATTTTTACTCGAGAAATTGCTGCTCAGAAAGTAGTGGAAAATCTACTTGCAACTCTTCCAACTTACCTTCAACATATGAAAGAGAATAATACTTTATTGGGAGAAGATATTGCACGTTTGAGTAAGACCTATTTACTTCCTGAGACAGCTGCAAGCCATGTTCGTCGTATTCAGACAGAATTAGAGAGTTTTGAGGCAGCTATTGTTGAGGTAACTTCAAATCAAGAAGAACCAACCCAAGCTTATTCAGTTCTTGAAGAAAATCTTGAGGATTTACAAACTCAACTAAAAGATATTGAAGATGAGCAAATTTCAGTTAGTGAGCGCCTGACACAAATTGAGAAAGATGATATCAATGCACGTCAAAAGGCCAATGTTTATGTCAATCGTCTCCATACTATCAAGCGATACATGGAAAAACGCAATCTGCCAGGTATTCCACAAACTTTCTTGAAGTTATTCTTTACGGCAAGCAATAATACCGAGGATTTAATGGTTGAGTTAGAACAGAAAATGATTAACATTGAATCTGTTACCCGAGTTCTTGAAATTGCAACGAATGATATGGAAGCTTTAGAAACGGAAACTTATAATATTGTACAGTATGCAACCTTGACAGAGCAACTCTTGCAATATTCTAACCGCTATCGCTCATTTGATGAACGCATTCAAGAAGCATTTAACGAAGCTTTAGATATTTTTGAAAAAGAATTTGATTATCACGCTTCATTTGACAAGATTTCTCAAGCATTAGAAGTGGCAGAGCCTGGTGTAACCAACCGCTTTGTTATCTCATATGAGAAAACACGTGAAACGATTCGTTTTTAATAAAAGAAAAAGATTTGATTGTGTGAGGAGCAGAATCAAATCTTTTTCTATAGTAATATCGTGAGCAAAAGGATTCAAAATGATAAAAACGCATAATAGCGGGTGTAGAAACTCTTGCTACTATGCGTTTTATTATGGAAAGACTTATTGGACTTTCTCTCAAATCGAGTTTTTACTCAACTTCTTTATTTGATTGGGATTGAAATTCCAATCAATTTCTCTGAGTAGAGGGTTTTGATATTGGCCTCATCAATAGAGTCCTTATCAATTTTACGTTTCAAGAAAAACTCTTGGATGGCTTCGATTTCAGTTTCTCGAATAGCACGGTGTTTGTTTGAGATGAGGATTTCATAGTGAAGCGGAGCTTGGGTAAAAATAACATCAGTATTTCCAGCAGAATAGACCTCAACAAGGGTTGCATCTGTACTCTCTAGCTGGCTTTTTACAAGTTGCGAGTGTGAGTTTGTCGTATTGATAAGCTTCATAACATTTCCTCCGATTTTCTAATACTATTATAGCACTTTTTGAATAAAGTCGCTTGATTTAGTCAATCTTATGCTGTTTTTTCCAAGATTGAATGGCCCATTTATGGCTACCACGTTTAAGGTTCTCAATAGCCTCGTCAATAGGGAACCAGGCAATATGATTAAAGTCTTCTAGTGGCTTTTGTACTTCTTTGAAAGAAGTCGCTTCATAGAGGTAAGCAGGATTGTAGTAGTAGGTGTCACGGTAACGAGAGTAGAAATATTCGTCAGCTTGTCCGTAATAGGTACCAATTTCAGCTGTGAAACCAAGCTCTTCAATCAATTCACGCTTTAGGGCTTCCTGATGATTTTCACCTGATTCAATTTCGCCACCTGGTAAGAACCAAGCACCATTAGGTGCTTGAACAAGAACAATTTGTTTTTGTTTAGCGTCGGGGATAACTGCATACACTCCATAGCGTGCAACATAGTCTGTATTCGCTTTTTTTTCTCCGAAAGTTGGGTTTGCCATTGCATTTTCCTCATTATCTAGTATCGTTATTATTATCATAATGGACAAAGGGCAAGCTGTCAAGAAATTACAGTTATTTTAGTAAAAAAGAAGCAGAAAATTTTCATTTTCCACTTCTTTTATATAGTATTTATTTTTCTGTTTCAGAAGCTTTCACTTCAGCTTTTTTGGCAGATTTGATTTGAATGTTGCCCTTGCTGGTCATAACTGCCTTTAGGTCTTTTTCACTTGGATTTTCAAGGTAGTAGTCAGTGATTGCGTCTTCAACATAGTCTTGAATAGTGCGGCGAAGTGGGCGTGCTCCCATTTTTGGATCATAACCGAGGTCAACCAACTTTTCCTTGACCTTGTCAGTTACATTTAAATGAATGTTGTTGCTAGAAAGACGTTTGTTAACATCTGCTAGCATGAGCTCGACAATCTGAAGGAGGTTGTCCTTGCTGAGAGCCTTAAATTCGATAATGCCATCAAAACGGTTCATAAACTCTGGGCTAAAGAAGTTTCCGAGTTCACCGAGAACAGAATTGGTACGTCCTTCGCGAGCTGCCCCAAATCCAACGCTGGCTTCTGCCTTACCTGTACCTGCATTTGAAGTCATGATGATGATGGCATCCTTGAAGCTAACGGTACGTCCTTGCCCATCTGTCAAACGACCATCGTCTAAGACTTGTAGAAACATGTGCATAACATCTGGATGGGCTTTTTCCACTTCATCCAAGAGGATAAGTGAGTAGGGATTACGGCGGACTTTTTCAGTTAATTGCCCAGCCTCATCGTAGCCAACATAACCTGGAGGGGCGCCGACCAACTTAGCTACACTGTGTTTTTCCATGTATTCACTCATGTCAAAGCGAATCATGCTGTCAGCAGAACCAAAGAGTTCGATAGCTAGTTGTTTGGAAAGTTCTGTCTTACCGACACCAGTTGGTCCGACAAAGAGGAAGCTTCCAATTGGACGGTTTGGCGTACCGAGACCGACACGATTCCGGCGAATAGCTTTGGCAATCTTATCGACTGCATCGTCTTGCCCAATAACATGAGACTTGAGATCTTCGGTTAGATGGATGAGTTGAGATTGTTCTTTCTCTTTCAAATCGCCAACAGGAATATTGGTTTTCTGCTCGATAATGTGCTCAATGGTTTTCTCACTGATGATAGGAGTATCTTGGTCTGTGACTTTTTTCTTTTGCATTTCCTTATACTTGGCAATCTGGTCACGGAAGTAGGCGGCCTTCTCAAAATCTTCCTCTCGTGTAGCTTGAGATTTAAGATTTTCAGCCTCAATCAAGCGTTGATCAATTACTTTAGGATCCACAAAATTCAAGGTCAAGTTCATCTTAGAACCAGCTTCATCTAGGAGGTCAATGGCCTTGTCAGGTAAGAAGCGATCTTGGATGTAACGATTGGAAAGAGTTGCAGCTGCTTCAATCGCAGCATCGGTATACTGAACGTGGTGGTAGTCTTCGTATTTCTTTTGAATGCCTTTGAGGATAGTGATTGTTTCTTCCACTGTTGGTTCATCAACTTTGACAGGCTGCATACGACGCTCTAGGGCAGCATCCTTTTCAATGATACGGTATTCATTGAGAGTAGTAGCGCCGACCAGTTGCAGTTCCCCACGAGCAAGGGCTGGCTTGAGGATATTTCCTGCGTCCATATTACCATCACTCGCAGAACCTGCACCAACAATTTCATGGATTTCATCGATAAAGAGGATAATATCCTCACGTTTGCGAATTTCTTCCATGAGTTTTTGCATGCGTTCTTCAAATTGTCCTCGGATACCCGTTCCTTGGACCAGGCTAACCACATCCAGACGGATGACTTGTTTACCTTGGAGTTTATGTGGAACATCGCCATCAACGATTTTCTGAGCTAGACCTTCGACAACGGCTGTTTTTCCGACACCTGGTTCACCGATAAGAACAGGATTATTCTTGGTTCTACGATTGAGAATTTCGATGATACGGATAATCTCATCGTCGCGCCCGATAACGGGGTCAATGTCTCCACGACGGGCAATCTCAGTTACGTTGATACCAAATTCTTCTAGCAGGCCTTTTTCTTGGCTTGGTGGTGGAGTTTGAGCAGAACCACGATTTTGGGAACCATAACCGCCGTTTCCACCATAACCTCCACCTGATTGGGTTGGGGGAATAGGAGGAGTATTGCTAGAAGGTCTGAAATTGTTTAGGTCATTGAAGAAATCACCAAAGGGATCAAAGTCACGATTGTTCAGATCCGTCATACCTTTAAAGAGGCTATTGTTAGGATCTGTTTTGATAATCTTGTAGCAGTTTTGACAGAGGTCAATTTGTTTTTGTTTTCCATTGAGATTGGTGTAAAGATGAATTGTTGAGTCGTTAATTTTACAGTTTTGACAAAGCATACATCTACCTCATTTCTTTCTTTAGCCTGACCTGTTTAATGGTCAAAAATAGTCAAATTTCTATACTCTCATTATAACAGGATTGGGGTGTAAAGCAAGTAAAAAGATTGTAGCTTTGAGAAGTTGTTATAATGAAAATTTTTGTGAATTTGGACTAAAAAAATCCTATTTGTGAGACAAAAAGGATTTTGGTTAGACATGCAGGGTGTAATCCCAGCTTGTTTTGTATTAGTAAAGGAGTTCGTAAATCTCCATTGCAATCAAGTCAATGCTATCAAACGTATACGTTTCGCGAGCTTCTACATCACGAAGGGTAAAGATTGAGCCGTTTTCTTCGTCGTGGCTGTATGCAACTTCTGCAACAACAACTCCTTCGCGTTCAAAATTACGTTTTAAATTTCCGCCATCTTTTGCCATTGCTTCAAGGCGGTTGATGATTCTAACCAAATGTGATTCCATTTTGATTCTCCTTCATTTCTTATCGTTACTATTTTACCATAAAGGAGGCCAACTTGACTAGAAAAAACTAAGATTTCTCGCTAATTCTACTAGCTGAAAGTTTTTTTGAATAAATCGGATAAAAAGTTTGAATTTTAATTCAATACATGTTATAATCATACAGTATTCTATTTTAGAAAGCAGTGTGACTATGAATTTTTCTTTTTTACCTAAGTATTTACCTTATTTTAACTATGGGGCTGTTGTGACGGTTCTCATTTCTATCTGTGTTGTCTTTTTGGGAACTATTTTGGGTGTTGTCTTGGCTTTTGGGCAACGTTCAAAGTTTAAACCGCTTGTTTGGCTCGCTAACTTGTACGTTTGGATTTTCCGTGGGACGCCAATGATGGTTCAGATTATGATTGCCTTTGCTCTTATGCATATCAATGCCCCGACTATTCAGGTTGGAATTTTGGGTGTTGACCTTTCTCGTCTGATTCCAGGGATTTTGATTATCTCTATGAACAGTGGTGCTTATGTTTCTGAGACTGTTCGTGCTGGAATCAATGCGGTTCCTAAGGGGCAGTTAGAGGCGGCTTATTCGCTAGGGATTCGTCCTAAAAATGCGATGCGCTATGTGATTTTGCCACAAGCCATCAAAAATATTTTGCCAGCATTGGGGAACGAATTTATCACCATTATCAAGGACAGCTCCCTCTTATCAGCTATTGGTGTTATGGAATTGTGGAATGGGGCTACAACAGTTTCTACAACAACTTATCTACCTTTAACACCACTTTTATTTGCAGCCTTTTACTACTTGATTATGACCTCTATTTTGACAGTAGCCTTGAAAGCTTTTGAAAAACGTATGGGACAAGGAGATAAAAAATAATGACAGAAACCTTGATAAAAATTGAAAATTTACATAAATCATTTGGAAAGAATGAAGTATTGAAGGGCATCAACCTCGAGATTAAAAGAGGAGAAGTTGTCGTTATCATCGGTCCTTCAGGGAGCGGGAAATCTACCTTGCTTCGCTCTATGAATTTGTTGGAAGAAGCAACCAAGGGGAAGGTTATCTTTGAGGGAGTTGATATTACGGACAAGAAGAATGACCTGTTTGCCATGCGTGAGAAGATGGGCATGGTTTTCCAACAATTCAATCTCTTTCCTAATATGACTGTGATGGAAAATATCACCTTGTCACCTATCAAGACCAAAGGTGAAAGCAAGGCTGTTGCTGAGAAGAGAGCCCAAGAGCTTTTGGAAAAAGTTGGTTTGCCAGATAAGGCAGATGCTTATCCACAGAGTTTGTCAGGTGGCCAGCAACAACGGATTGCCATCGCGCGTGGGTTGGCCATGGAACCTGATGTTTTGCTCTTTGATGAGCCAACTTCAGCCTTGGACCCTGAGATGGTAGGTGAGGTATTGGCTGTTATGCAAGACCTTGCCAAGTCAGGAATGACCATGGTTATCGTAACACATGAGATGGGATTTGCCCGTGAGGTGGCAGATCGTGTTATCTTTATGGCAGACGGCGTGGTTGTTGAAGATGGAACACCTGAACAGATTTTTGAACAAACCCGAGAACAACGGACTAAAGACTTTTTGAGTAAGGTTTTATAATCTATTTTAAAATTTCAAGACAAGATTAGTGAAAAGCTCAACCAGAGCTTTTTCTTATAGTTTGAAACTATAGTATTGCCTAGGAAAGAAGTGTTAGAGGGGACTAGCAGTTTTTGGTATAATGGAAGATATTTGAAAGAAAAGAGAAATGATATGACACAGATTATTGATGGGAAAGCTTTAGCGACCAAATTGCAGGGGCAGTTGGCTGAAAAGACTACAAAATTAAAGGAAGAAACAGATCTAGTGCCTGGTTTGGTAGTGATTTTGGTTGGGGACAATCCAGCCAGCCAAGTCTACGTTCGCAACAAGGAGAGGTCAGCTATTGCGGCTGGTTTCCGTAGCGAAGTAGTGCGAGTTCCAGAGACCATTAGTCAAGAGGAATTGTTAGACTTGATTGATAAATACAATCAAGATCCAGCTTGGCATGGGATTTTGGTTCAGTTACCATTACCAAAACATATCGATGAAGAGGTGGTTTTATTAGCCATTGACCCAGAAAAGGATGTGGATGGTTTCCATCCTCTAAATATGGGACGTCTTTGGTCTGGACATCCAGTCATGATTCCATCAACACCTGCAGGGATTATGGAAATGTTCCATGAATATGGGATTGATTTGGAAGGTAAAAATGCGGTCGTCATCGGTCGTTCCAATATTGTTGGAAAACCCATGGCTCAGCTTCTTTTGGCCAAGAATGCAACAGTGACCTTGACTCACTCACGGACTCATAATCTTGCCAAGGTGGCTGCTAAAGCAGATATTCTGGTTGTTGCAATCGGTCGTGCTAAGTTTGTGACTCCTGATTTTGTCAAACCAGGTGCGGTAGTCATTGACGTTGGGATGAACCGCGATGAAAATGGTAAGCTCTGTGGGGATGTGGATTATGAGGCAGTTGCCCCACTTGCTAGCCATATTACGCCAGTTCCTGGAGGTGTCGGTCCTATGACCATTACTATGCTGATGGAGCAAACTTATCAAGCAGCACTTCGGACATTGGATAGAAAATAAGAGAAAATTCGCTGAAGAGAGTGTATTTTCTATAGCTATATCTGAAATGGCAGAAATGAATATTAAATTTTAGATATAAGATTACAAAAGGAGGTCTGCGCCTCCTTTTTGTTGTATAATGGAGTGAGGTGATTAGATGATATTAAAAATTTATAATGGGGAATATAGTTTACAATGGGATGGAATATACTACTTAGCACTAATTGATTATCCAAATATTCAAGAATGGGAATTAGAAAAAATTGCTAAATTTATAGCTTACGAAAAACTTCATAAACGTCAAACAAGTATTGAGTGTGCTGATTCTTGTTTAAAAAAAGAGATTTTAGATTACATCTTTCAGAATCCCTTTCTGCCACCATTTATCCCTACAAATAAAATAGTAGCCTCGACTTATGATCTACATAAGAGGTTAGTGACTTCAGACTACTGTAGTCATACTACGACTATAGATACAGCGATTTCTATCTTTAAAACAGGTCAGCTCTTATCTGCTGTGAAAGCCTTTGGGCGAGATGCTGAGGAGTTGGTTTTGGATAGTCGAAATGCTGCATCGGATCCGATAGATTATTTTGACTATGTCATGTTAGGGTGGTCAAATACAAGTTCTGGTTATCGATTAGCGATGGAGCGTTTATTAGGTCGAGCTCCTTCAGAGAAAGAATTACAAGACAAGTTTATTCCTGGAGTGAGTTTTCATTTTATCTATACAGATTTGATTAAACTTACTGGTTATATTTTTGATGGCTACCATGTTGCAAAAATTAAGGACATATTGGATTTATTTAGTGAGTTGTATATTTGCATTATTCCAACTCATAATAAGAGCCAATTTGAAAATATTATTCCAAGTCAATTACTGGATAGGGTGTATTATCTTGACCATGATGGAGAAGGTTTGGAGGAGTGGGTTAAAAAAGTATATCGGATTGTTTTAAAACGATCAGGTAAAGGATAGTTGAGGAAAAAAGGATGAAAGTGATTGATCAAACCTTACTAGAAAAAGTTATTATTGAACGTTCTCGTACAAGTCATAAAGGGGACTACGGTCGTTTGCTGTTGCTGGGTGGTACTTATCCTTATGGAGGTGCTATCATTATGGCTGCACTAGCTGCTGTTAGGAGTGGTGCAGGATTGGTGACCGTTGGAACGGACAGGGAAAATATTCCAGCTCTGCACAGCCATTTACCTGAGGCTATGGCCTTTTCTCTTCAAGACCAGCAGTTGTTAAAAGAGCAATTGGGGAAGGCAGAAGTTGTCTTGCTGGGACCTGGTTTACGAGACGATGCTTTTGGAGAAGATCTAGTAAAACAAGTCTTTGTTAATTTAAGCCAAAATCAGATTTTGATTGTAGATGGAGGTGCCTTGACCATTCTTGCTAGGACAAGTTTGTCATTTCCATCTAACCCGCTTATCCTAACTCCCCACCAAAAAGAATGGGAAAAGCTGTCTGATATTGCTATTGAAAAGCAAAAGGAAGATGCAACGGCTAGTGCCCTAACTTCCTTCCCTCAAGGAACAATTTTGGTAGAGAAAGGTCCAGCTACTCGTATTTGGCAAGCTGGTCAGTCTGATTATTACCAGTTACAGGTTGGCGGTCCCTATCAGGCGACAGGGGGAATGGGAGATACGCTTGCTGGGATGATTGCAGGATTTGTGGGCCAATTCCGACAGGCCAGTCTCTACGAGCGTGTGGCAGTAGCGACCCATCTTCATTCAGCTATTGCCCAAGAACTAGCTCAAGAAGATTATGTGGTTTTGCCAACGGAGATTAGTAATTGTCTTCCTAAAGTAATGAAAATTATTTGTCAAAAAGAGAGGGTAAGCAAAGATAAACTCGTTTAAAATAGACAGATAAACCTACTTCCTTCTCTTAATTTATGATTCTTGAAATGCGCCTGCTTTAATGCTAAACTAGACGTATCAAAGTTAAGCTCTTATTTTTGGAACTGGAAAGAGATGAACAAATCAAATACATAAAAGATAAACTCATTTTTATTCGTTTGGTAAAAAGAAAATGCATATTTTCAAAGAAAGATTGATGAAAAATGTAGATTTGATGTTTTTACTTGAATAAAAAGCGGTTTCATAGTAGAATAAGAACTGAGAATGATGGAGGTAAATCGGTGGAAAATCTGAAGAAAATGGCAGGTATCAAGGCTGCTGAGTTCGTGAGCGATGGAATGGTCGTTGGACTTGGAACAGGATCGACTGCCTATTATTTTGTCGAAGAAATCGGTCGTCGTATCAAGGAAGAAGGATTGCAGATTACAGCTGTAACAACTTCTAGTGTGACCACTAAACAGGCAGAAGGCCTTAATATCCCGCTCAAGTCTATTGACCAAGTAGACTTGGTTGATGTGACGGTTGATGGCGCGGATGAAGTGGATAGTCAGTTTAACGGAATCAAAGGCGGTGGTGGTGCTCTTCTGATGGAAAAGGTGGTCGCAACACCATCAAAAGAATACATTTGGGTGGTGGATGAAAGCAAGCTGGTCGAAAAACTAGGTGCTTTTAAATTGCCAGTAGAAGTGGTTCAGTATGGTGCAGAGCAGGTCTTTCGTCATTTTGAACGAGCTGGCTACAAACCAAGTTTCCGTGAAAAAGACGGCCAACGTTTTGTGACGGATATGCAGAATTTTATCATCGATCTTGCCTTGGATGTCATTGAAAATCCAATTGCTTTCGGACAAGAATTGGACCATGTCGTTGGTGTTGTAGAGCACGGTTTATTCAACCAAATGGTGGGCAAGGTCATTGTTGCTGGACGAGATGGGGTTCAGATTTTAACCTCAAGAAAAGAAAAATAGAAGGGGGCATAAGATGTCTAAATTTAATCGTATTCATTTGGTGGTACTGGATTCTGTAGGAATCGGTGCAGCACCAGATGCTAATAACTTTGTCAATGCAGGGGTTCCAGATGGAGCTTCTGACACACTGGGACACATTTCAAAAACAGTTGGTTTGAATGTCCCAAACATGACTAAAATCGGTCTTGGAAATATTCCTCGTGAAACTCCTCTTAAGACTGTACCGGCAGAAAGCAATCCAACTGGATATGCAACAAAATTGGAAGAAGTATCCCTTGGTAAGGATACCATGACTGGACACTGGGAAATCATGGGACTCAACATTACCGAGCCTTTCGATACTTTCTGGAACGGATTCCCAGAAGAAATCTTGACAAAAATCGAAGAATTCTCAGGACGCAAGGTCATTCGTGAAGCAAACAAACCTTACTCAGGTACAGCTGTTATCGACGATTTTGGACCACGTCAAATGGAAACTGGAGAGTTGATTATCTATACTTCAGCTGACCCTGTTTTGCAAATTGCTGCCCACGAAGACATCATTCCTCTGGATGAATTGTACCGTATCTGTGAATACGCTCGTTCGATTACCCTTGAGCGTCCTGCCCTTTTAGGACGTATCATTGCCCGTCCTTATGTAGGTGAACCAGGTAACTTCACTCGTACGGCAAACCGTCGTGACTTGGCTGTATCTCCATTTGCCCCAACTGTTTTGGATAAATTGAATGAAGCTGGTATCGATACTTATGCTGTTGGTAAAATCAACGACATCTTTAACGGTGCCGGTATCAACCATGACATGGGTCACAACAAGTCAAACAGCCACGGAATTGATACACTATTGAAGACCATGGGCCTTGCTGAGTTTGAAAAAGGATTCTCATTCACAAACTTGGTTGACTTTGATGCCCTTTACGGTCACCGTCGTAATGCTCACGGTTACCGTGATTGCTTGCATGAGTTTGATGAACGCTTACCTGAGATTATCGTAGCCATGCGAGAGAACGACCTTCTCTTGATTACTGCGGACCACGGGAACGACCCAACTTACGCAGGAACAGACCACACTCGCGAATATATCCCATTGTTGGCTTACAGTCCTGCTTTTAAAGGAAATGGTGTCATTCCAGTAGGACATTTTGCCGATATTTCAGCGACTGTTGCCGATAACTTTGGTGTGGAAACTGCCATGATTGGGGAAAGTTTCTTAGATAAATTGGTATAAGATGACGCGCTATGCTTTGCTGGTGAGAGGCATCAATGTTGGTGGTAAGAATAAGGTCGTCATGGCGGAGCTTCGTCAAGAATTGACAGACTTGGGACTGGAAAAGGTTGAAAGCTACATCAACAGTGGCAATATTTTCTTTACTTCGATAGATTCCAAAGCCCAATTGGTTGAAAAGTTAGAGACTTTCTTTGGGACTCGTTATCCATTTATTCAGAGGTTTTCTTTACTGAGTCAAGAAGACTATGAAGACGAACTTGAGAGTCTACCAGCTTGGTGGAATGAAGACTTGGCAAGAAAAGACGTTCTCTTTTACACTGAAGGTTTGGATGTGGATCAAGTCATCGAGAAAGTAGACAGTTTAAAACTGGAAGATGAAGTTCTTCATTTTGGAAAACTTGGTATTTTTTGGGGAAAATTCTCTGAAGAATCTTACTCTAAGACTGCCTATCATAAGTACTTGCTCAAGATGCCTTTCTATCGCCACATTACCATTCGCAATGCAAAAACCTTTGACAAAATCGGTCAAATGCTAAAAAATAATAAAGGGGACATACAATGACAACATTTTTAGATAAAATCAATGAAACAGCTGCCTTCCTGAAAGACAAGGGAATTCAAGCGCCTGAGTTCGGTCTAATCCTTGGGTCAGGACTTGGAGAACTTGCAGAAGAAATCGAAAATCCAGTTGTAGTAGACTATGCTGAAATTCCAAACTGGGGCCGTTCAACAGTAGTCGGTCACGCTGGTAAATTAGTATATGGTGAACTTGCAGGTCGCAAGGTTTTGGCTCTTCAAGGGCGTTTCCATTTCTACGAAGGAAATCCTCTGGAAGTCGTGACTTTCCCAGTACGTGTCATGAAAGTTCTTGGATGTGAAGGTGTTATTGTAACCAATGCTGCTGGTGGTATTGGATATGGCCCTGGTACTTTGATGGCTATCTCAGACCATATCAATATGACAGGTCAAAATCCATTGATGGGTGAAAACTTGGATGACTTTGGTCCTCGTTTCCCAGATATGTCTAAGGCCTACACTCCAGAATACCGTGCTACTGCCTATGAAGTGGCTAAAAAACTTGGTATCAAGCTTGATGAAGGTGTCTATATCGGTGTAACTGGTCCAACTTATGAAACACCAGCAGAGATTCGTGCCTATAAGACACTGGGAGCAGATGCAGTTGGTATGTCCACTGTTCCTGAAGTGATCGTGGCAGCCCACTCAGGTTTAAAAGTTTTGGGAATTTCATGTATTACTAACTTTGCGGCTGGTTTCCAAGAAGAACTCAACCACGAAGAAGTTGTGGAAGTAACCGAACGTGTTAAAGGTGACTTCAAGGGCTTGCTTAAAGCTATTCTTGCAGAATTGTAAGAAAAAAGATTTAAAAGGGGGAATGCCTCTACCTTTTCATGATTGACTGCCTATCAGGATCAAAGAAGAAATATAAGTATACTATGAGGTTCTTCCTGCTCTTATAAATGAAAGAAGCGGAAGAATAGGTATGTTTGATCTGATAGCCAGCATTGTGAAAGACAAGATTCTAGGATACTAGCGTTAGCTTCCTAGCCAAGCAGACTAGGATGATAAGAAGAGATAAGAATGAATTTACTTTCTGAATTTCTTAGCCTTGTCCTATATAGGGGACAAGGAGATTTCGCTTGAGTCTGCTTACAAATAAACGAAAAGAAAGATAAAGAATAATGAAAATTGGTCAACGAATTATGCGCTTTGGCATAAAAAAATTAAGTATCGGAGTTGTATCTGTTGCAGTCGGCTTCGCATTTCTAGCTCCAGCTGGAATTTCAGCCAATGAACTAAAACAAGATGTAACATCTGAAGTGGCAACAAGAGTGCTAGATTCTAAGGAGGAATTGAGAGAGCCAGAAAATGTTGCTCCAAAAGTAGAAACTCCTCTTAAAGAGGAGCCAAGACTAGCTCCTCAAACGCTTCCGGAAGCAAGTGAAGTTCTTGAAAACAAAAGGGAAGAGTCAAAAGTGGAGATAACAGAGCCAGTTCAAGACTCACCTATTCTTGCTCCTGTAGAAGAAACTAAAGAAGAAGTTGTGACAGAAAAACCAACAAATACTCGTTCTTTAACAGCAGAAGATTTGGTGAAGATTTCCAAAGGGGAATTGCATTTAGAAAATGATTTGATTGATGAATCTCTCTATGGTGAAAAAGTTCTTGATTTGGAAGGGGATGATGACCAAGATGGCATCAAAAACAAAGATGAACTTTATGTTTACAACAAAGATGGTAAGGATTATCTAGGATATAACAGTCATCCCTTGCTAGCAGACAGTGATGGGGATGGTTTGGCAGATGGAGAAGATGACAATAAGAAAGAATGGTATGTCACAGACCGTGATTCTCTTCTCTTTATGGAGTTAGCCTATCGAGACGATGATTATATTGAGAAAATTTTAGATCATAAGAATCCTTTCCCTAGTCTGTATCTTGACCGTCAAGAATACAAACTCATGCACAATGAATTGGCTCCTTTCTGGAAAATGAAAAAAGCCTACCATACAGATAGTGGTCTGGATGCTTTCTTATTTGAGACCAAGAGCGACCTTCCTTATCTCAAAGATGGAACGGTGCACATGTTGGCTATTCGTGGAACGCGAGTTAATGACGCCAAGGATTTAAGTGCAGATTTGGTTTTATTTGGTGGAAATAAACCAGCTCAAGCGGATGATATCCGTAAGGTTGTTGGGGAATTAGCCAAGGATACAAGTATTACCAAGTTGTATATGACAGGTCATTCTCTTGGAGGCTACCTAGCTCAGATTGCAGCGGTGGAAGCTTACCAAAAATATCCTGATTTTTATAACCATGTATTGCGGAAAGTGACGACTTTCAGTGCTCCTAAAGTGATTACTTCCAGAACTGTTTGGAATGCTAAGAATGGTTTCTGGGATGTTGGTTTGGAAAGCCGTAAATTAGCTGTTAGTGGGAAAATTAAGCATTATGTGGTTGATAATGACAATGTTGTGACTCCCTTGATTCATAACGATCGTGATATTGTTACATTTACAGGTAATTCACG
>NZ_JBBJZX010000035.1:0-19709 GCF_038148935.1 Streptococcus pseudopneumoniae
ATGGAACTTCCTCCGAAGAAGCTTCTGACTCTTCTACAGCCTCACGCATCTCTTGAATTAAATCATCCAGACTCTGAGTTTCGACTAACTCCTCTTTTTTGTATTGACGAGTCGCAAACTTATCCGCCTCAATTTCATCTTTGTGTTGCTTGACATACTTGTCCAAAATGGAATCTTCAGGCAAGACTCCTGCTTCCACTTCTTCATTTTTACGAATAGCTTGACCAACTGTTAGTTCTTTTGCTTCATCAAAATCAAATTGCGGTTCGTGACCTTCTTTTTTATGACGATTTCGTCTTTTTTTACTCATGAGTATCCCTTTCTATTTTACCTCTTGCCGTTTGACACGCTGACCAAAATATTGATACAGATCCACTTTCAAGGTTCCGTTGTATAACTTACGCTTCTTATCTGCTTGGCTACCATACTTGCTTTCAAAAGCTTCATCACTAGTCAGGATAAATTTGCTCCAAGTTTTCAGTGGTGCAAATACTTGCCCCATCTCAGCATAGAGCTTGGTCACCCCTGCATCATCTGACAAGCGTTCACCATAAGGCGGATTGGAAATAATCACGCCATTGATTTTATCGGAACGCAAATCCTGCACGCGCATCTGCTTAAAGGTAATATCTCCTGCAACACCAGCTGCCTGAGCATTGGCTTTAGCAATTTCCACCATGCGAGCATCAATATCACAGCCCATGATATCCAGTTCCAGCTCACGATCCACTTTTTTAGCCGCTTCTGTACGCACTTCCTGAATCAAGCGATCGCTGACCCAGTTCCATTCCTCAAAGGCAAAAGAGCGACGAAGTCCTGGTGCCATCTTTCGAGCAATCATGACTGCCTCGATACAGAAAGTCCCCGAACCACAGGTCGGATCAATCAAAGGCTTGTCTGGATACCAGTTAGAAAGTTGTAAAATAGCTGCCGCCATGTTTTCCTTGATAGGAGCGCCACCCTTTTCCGTACGATAACCACGTTTAAAGAGGCTATACCCGGTCGTATCAATCATGACAGTTGCCACATCTTTGAGAATAGAGACCTCAATCTTAAACTCTGGGCCATTCTCCATCAGAGGAACACCTTCTGGGCGGGCGTAGTGTTTCTGCAATTTCTTGACAACAGCTTTCTTAGAAATAGCCTGTACACTGGGCTCATTGTGAAGTTTGGACTTAACACATTTGGCTTTTGAAATCGGGAACCGAGCTCCAAGTGGTAAATAATTTTCCCAATCTAAAGCAAAAACTCCCTGAAACAACTCTTCAAAAGTCTTAGCTGGGAAAGTTCCTACAATGATCTTGATACGATCTGCTGCCCGAAGCCAGACGTTGGTTTCAATAATAGCTCTCACGTCTCCTTGAAAACGAACACGTCCATTTTCAACCTGACAATCGTAGCCCAACTCTCGTACTTCTCGTCCCACAA
The DNA here is from genome assembly GCF_038148935.1 of Streptococcus pseudopneumoniae. GTDB lineage: Bacteria > Bacillota > Bacilli > Lactobacillales > Streptococcaceae > Streptococcus > Streptococcus pseudopneumoniae_U. Next base: position 1,429 of record NZ_JBBJZX010000035.1, read on the forward strand.
CAGCTTCAAGACCTGCTGCCACAGTTGCAATTAAATTAAATTCTTTTTTCATGTTACAGTCTTGCAAGACCTTTCTATATGTCCACTTTAAAAAATGAGGTTGAGAAAATTTCTCAGCCCCAACCTATATGCAATTTTCTATAAGCCATGTTTTGTTCCAGAAGTGACTAGGACCACTTCCTTCGATAATCATCTGTCTACCACTAACAGCTCTAGCTGATAGCAGTCAGAATACTACGTTCGTTTCCGCGTACTCCATGCCCCGACCAAAATTTGGGTTGCTAGCTTGAGGGGTTTACCGCGTTCCACTCTCTCCGTTTCCAGAAAGACTCCGTCACTGTGGCACTTTCAAGCCTACTCTGACCTATCCAAGGACTTAGCCATTTCAACTGCCGTAACGATTTCTCGTCCCTAGGCTTATGGTTTCGCCTAGCACAAACACTACAGGCATCACAGCCTGTGCTAGCATGGACTTTCCTCATGAGAAGCAATTCTCCTCACGCGATTATCCAAAAATTGCATGTAACAAGACCTGAATTACAAATCAGTATTGTCTAAAATTTGTTTACCAAAAACTTCTTTTTCAAGACGATTCAAGCGTTTTAAAATATCAAAATTCGTCATAGAAGATGAAGCTGCCACATCAATTGGATCTGGGTGACTAGGACTTGGAGCCGAACTCACTTGCGGTTTACGAGTTAATTCTTCCTTCAAATCCGCAATCTCCTGACGAAGTGACTTGACCAAGGCAGCATAGGTTTCATAGTCCTTGATGACATCGTCTAAAAACTCGTCAACTTCTACCTTACTATAGCCACGGACTTCACGCCCAAACTCTTGTTCAAAAATATCTTTCGCTGAAAAAATAATACTTGCCATGTCTCTCTCCATTCTCGCTTGCTAGTATTATTATATAAAAAAAGGCAAACAAAAATCAAGGTCAAAGCTTCAATTTTCGGAAAAATTTTCAGCAAGTTCATTTAATTGATCAAATGTTAATCTCTTTATAAAATAGTCCTCTTGATTTTTCATCTTTCGGTAAAAATAAGCTAGTTTCGTTTCATTTTCTTCATCATAAAAAAGATAGGAACTAGTCGTGTTTTCCAGCAAAAACTGCTGGTAATCTCTTAACTGCCCCTTGTGTTCATAGCAAGGATAGGCATATTTGACAAAGTCTACCTGCTTAAAGCGACTCAGTTTCATCTGATTGCCTTCATTCCAATTTTCCCCATGGGTTTCAAAAGCAAAAATGGTCGCCAACTGGAAACCGTACTCTGTTTTCATCTCCTGAGCAACCTCTAAAACCCAATATTCAAAACCCAAACTTCCTGTAAACACAAGCCAAGACACCCCATCTGCTGCCATAGCCTCTAAATCTTTACGTATTGCTTTTTTTATCAATTTAAGACGAGGATCCTTATCAGAAAATAAACCCAAATCAAAAGCAGAATAGCCTAAAACCAAAGCTGTAGCCATTTTTAACCCTTTCTGTGCAAATTTATGGTATAATAGAGTGATGTTATTGTACCAATAAGGAGAATTATGGTCAACTATCCACATAAACTTTCATCACAAAAAAGACAAACATCTCTTTCTCAACCCAAAAATTTCGCAAATCGAGGAATGTCTTTTGAAAAGATGATCAATGCTACCAACGACTACTATTTGTCTCAGGGCTTGGCTGTTATACATAAGAAACCAACCCCTATTCAAATCGTACGAGTGGACTATCCACAACGAAGTCGTGCCAAGATTGTTGAAGCCTATTTTCGACAAGCTTCAACGACGGACTATTCTGGCGTTTATAATGGATATTACATCGACTTTGAAGCCAAGGAAACAAAACAAAAACGTGCGATTCCGATGAAAAATTTTCATCCACATCAGATTCAGCATATGGAACAAGTCCTTGCCCAACAAGGAATCTGCTTTGTCCTTCTTCACTTTTCTTCTCAGCAAGAAACCTACTTATTGCCGGCATTCGATTTGATTCGCTTCTATCATCAAGATAAGGGACAAAAATCAATGCCACTTGGATATATTCGAGAATATGGATATGAAATCAAGGCTGGTGCCTTCCCTCAAATTCCTTATCTCAATGTTATCAAAGAACATTTATTAGGTGGTAAAACAAGATGAACAAACCAACGATTCTGCGCCTAATCAAGTATCTGAGCATTAGCTTCTTAAGCTTGGTTATCGCAGCCATTGTCTTAGGCGGAGGAGTTTTTTTCTACTACGTTAGCAAGGCTCCTAGCCTATCCGAGAGTAAACTAGTTGCAACAACCTCTAGTAAAATCTACGACAATAAAAATCAACTCATTGCTGACTTGGGTTCTGAACGCCGCGTCAATGCCCAAGCTAATGATATTCCCACAGATTTGGTTAAGGCAATCGTTTCTATCGAAGACCATCGCTTCTTCGACCACAGGGGGATTGATACCATCCGTATCCTGGGAGCTTTCTTGCGCAATCTGCAAAGCAATTCCCTCCAAGGTGGATCAACTCTCACCCAACAGTTGATTAAGTTGACTTACTTTTCAACCTCGACTTCCGACCAGACTATTTCTCGTAAGGCTCAGGAAGCTTGGTTAGCGATTCAGTTAGAACAAAAAGCAACCAAGCAAGAAATCTTGACCTACTATATAAATAAGGTCTACATGTCTAATGGCAACTATGGAATGCAGACAGCAGCTCAAAACTACTATGGTAAAGACCTCAATAATTTAAGTTTACCTCAGTTAGCCTTGCTGGCTGGAATGCCTCAGGCACCAAACCAATATGACCCCTATTCACATCCAGAAGCAGCCCAAGACCGCCGAAACTTGGTCTTATCTGAAATGAAAAATCAAGGCTACATCTCTGCTGAACAGTATGAGAAAGCAGTCAACACACCAATTACTGATGGACTACAAAGTCTCAAATCAGCAAGTAATTACCCTGCTTACATGGATAATTACCTCAAGGAAGTCATCAATCAAGTTGAAGAAGAAACAGGCTATAACCTGCTCACAACTGGGATGGATGTCTACACAAATGTAGACCAAGAAGCTCAAAAACATCTGTGGGATATTTACAATACAGACGAATACGTTGCCTATCCAGATGATGAATTGCAAGTTGCTTCTACCATTGTTGATGTTTCTAACGGTAAAGTCATTGCCCAGCTAGGAGCACGCCATCAGTCAAGTAATGTTTCCTTCGGAATTAACCAAGCAGTGGAAACAAACCGCGACTGGGGATCAACTATGAAACCAATCACAGACTATGCTCCTGCCTTGGAGTACGGTGTCTACGATTCAACTGCTACTATCGTTCACGATGAGCCCTATAACTATCCTGGGACAGATACCCCTGTTTATAACTGGGATAGGGGCTACTTTGGCAACATCACCTTGCAATACGCCCTGCAACAATCGCGAAACGTCCCAGCCGTGGAAACTCTAAACAAGGTCGGACTCAACCGCGCCAAGACTTTCCTAAATGGTCTCGGAATCGACTACCCAAGTATTCACTACTCAAATGCCATTTCAAGTAACACAACCGAGTCAGACAAAAAATATGGAGCAAGTAGTGAAAAGATGGCTGCTGCTTACGCTGCCTTTGCAAATGGTGGAACTTACTATAAACCAATGTATATCCATAAAGTCGTCTTTAGTGATGGGAGTGAAAAAGAATTTTCTGATGCCGGTACTCGGGCTATGAAAGAAACTACTGCCTATATGATGACCGAAATGATGAAAACTGTCTTAGTATACGGAATCGGACGTGGAGCCTACCTACCTTGGCTTCCACAAGCAGGTAAAACAGGTACTTCTAACTATACTGACGAAGAAATTGAAAAGTATATCAAGAACACTGGTTACGTAGCTCCAGATGAAATGTTTGTAGGGTATACCCGCAAATATGCAATGGCTGTTTGGACAGGCTATTCTAACCGTCTGACACCACTTGTAGGCGATGGCCTTACGGTCGCTGCCAAAGTTTACCGCTCTATGATGACCTACCTGTCTGAAGGAAGCAATCCAGAGGACTGGAATATGCCAGATGGCATTTATCGAAATGGGCAGTTTGTTTTCCAAAATGGAGCAAGACCGACTTGGACTGAAACGACATCCCAATCATCTTCAACCGAAAACTCATCAACAAGTGCAGAAAGCTCTACTAGCCAAGCACCAGCAACAAGTCCTGATGCTAGTACTAATGGTCAAAACCAAGCACCAAATGCACCCGGAGCCAATCAAAACCCGGCTCCACAAACTCCTCAGACCCCTCAAGTTCAACAACAACCACAACAGTAAACGAAAAATCCTGAGAACTCTAAACTCAGGATTTTGTCATTTTCAAAATGAAATACAGAGATCAAGTACATTTTCCCACACTAAAACGCATACTATCAAGGCTTTATCACCTGACAATATGCGTTTTACTTTTAAGGACTTTTTGCTCAGTCTCTTTTTGTTTTATTTGACATGTTTGGCAAGTTCTTCTTGCGCTTTTTTATTGGATTCTGCTTTTTCTTTCATCCATTTTTCTTGAGCTTTTTGGTATTCATCTACAGTGACTGCCTTGTCTTGAAGTTCCAAGTATTTGTATAGGAGCGGATCGCTTGTCCCCTTGTTACCAGAGAAGGCAAACGGCATCGTAAATGGTACCATCTTAGACAAGATTGGGCGACCAGTAAGTGTTGTTGTTGGGATAATCAAGGCACTATCTGTCAACCAAGCTTGTGCAACTGCGTATTTATCATAACGTTTTGCTACGTCTGTTGTCTCATTTCCAGCTTCAGTTACTAATTTCTCATAGTCGTTTAGACCAACAGTTTTAGCTGCAGCATTATCTGTACCAGAATCAAAGCCAAGGTAGGTTTTAGTGTTTTCGCCAACTGATGGTTTGATAATATCGAGGTAAGTAGATGGATCCGCAAAGTCTGGACCCCAACCAACATTATCTGAAATATCCCAATCTTCCCCAGCTGCTGTTTCAGCAAAGTAGGTAATATTCAAGACTTCATCTTTTTGTAGTTGTTGAATATCAATTACGACATTATCTGTACCCAAGGTTTCTTCAACCGATTGTTTGAAAGATTGGACACGTTGAACTTTTGTCGTTGCTGTCTGGTCAACTGGCATATCCAAATGAATTGGGAAAGTCACACCTTCTGCTTGTAAAGCTGATTTAGCTTTAGCAAATTCAGCCTTGGCTTTTTCTGGATTGTAGAGACCATCTTGTGAATCTGCAAGATTGACATCCTTCCATTCATCCCCATAAGTCACTAATTTCTCTTTGACTATATCGCCAAAGTTTTTCCCATCTGCTTGAACAAATGTTGGTGGCACAAAGAGATTACGCAAGATTTTGCTTGCACCGCTGGCACCGTTCACTTGTGAAGCATAGGCCGTACGGTCAAAACCAAAAGCAATAGCTTGGCGGAAATCCTTGTTTAAGAGAGCCTTTTTAGTAGAAGTCTTTTGTTCGTCGCTTGTCTTAGAGGTATATTTATAAGACTGACGATCAATATTTGTTCCCACTAGATACGTAGTCGAGTCTTGTTGCGTATAGACAATGTTGTCTTTCATACTCTTCTCAAGCTCTGCGAAACTTGCACTTGTTGGATAGAGACGAGCTGCTGTAAAGCTACCATCTTTAAAGTTTTCTGCAGGTTTGCTGGTATCTTGACCATCCCAGAATGACAATTTTATCTTATCAACATGAACATTGTCCTTATCCCAGTAGTTAGGATTTTTCGCAAATTCAACGGAAGATTTGGCCACAAGAGATTTTAACAAATAAGGACCATTATACAAGAGACTGCTTGGATCCGTAGCTTTGGCAAAATCATCCCCTTTTGAGTTCAAAAACTCTTCATTGACTGGCGCAAGCACACCCATAGTTGTTTTAGAATTCCAAAAACTTTCAGGTTTGTTCAAGGTGTATTGGACTGTTTGATCGTCAAGGGCTTTAATCCCGACTTGAGCAAAGTCTGTGATTTCACCTTTTGCATAGGCATCCAGACCTTTGATTGAATCCTGTACCAAGTAAAGGGCTTGTGATTTCTTATCTGTTGCATATTTAAGACCTGTCACAAAGTCCTGAGCCTTAACAGGCGCATACTCTTCACCTTCTGCAGTATACCACTTGGCGTCTTTACGAATTTTATAGGTATAGGTCAAGCCATCCTTAGAAACCGACCAGTCCTCTGCCATAGAGGGAATCAAATTCCCATAGCGGTCATTTTCAAGCAATCCATCAATCACATTACTAGTAATGCTTGAAGTAGCTGCCTTACTGGTTGTCAAATAGTTGAGATTATCTGGATCTGTCTCATAGGTAAAGGCAAAGGTTTTTTCACCTTGAGCACCTGAACCCCCAGAACAAGCAGCTAAAACACCAGCTGCTAATAAGGTTACTCCCGCAAGAGCCAATACTTTTCTTGTTTTCATAGTATTCTCCTTTGTTTTTTTATTCATTATAGACCCTTTTTCAAGTCCTGTCAATAGAATTTTCTGAATTTTAAGAGTTATTTGTTATATTTGATATATTCTGAAAAATAAAATTGTTCATTTATGCCAAAAAAGCCAACAGAGGTTCTCTTCTGATAAGCAGAAAAGAATCTTGTTGACCTTACTTCTAAAAATCTTAAGTAGCAAAGATTCTAAAATGACGGAATCCTTGCATCATTGTCCCAACTCTTCCTCGACTACATTCAAGGTCCGTTCAATGACCACATGCATGTCGTAGTATTTATAATCAGCCAAACGTCCACAGAAAATGACCTTATCATTCTGTGCTGCTTCTTCTTGATATTTGGCAAATATAGCATTGTTTCTCTCATCATTGATTGGATAATAAGGCTCATCTCCACGTTTCCAATCAGCTGGGTATTCACGAGTAATGACCGTTTTAGCTTGTGTACCATACTCAAAGTGTTTATGCTCAATAATACGAGTATAAGGAATTTCTCGCTCTGTATAGTTTACAACTGCATTTCCTTGATAGTTCTCTTCATCAAGAACTTCATGCTCAAAACGAAGACTACGGTATTCTAACTCACCATATTTATAATCAAAGTATTGGTCAATCATTCCTGTAAAGACAACCTTTTCAGCAGAAACTTCTAATTCCTCACGATTGGCAAAAAAGTCAAGGCCAAGTTCTACTTCAACATCCTTGAGCATATTTTCGATGATAACGTTGTAACCACCAATTGGAATACCCTGGTAACGGTCATTGAAGTAGTTATTATCAAAGGTTAAACGAACTGGTAGACGTTTGATGATAAAGGGTGGAAGGTCAGTCGCAGAACGTCCCCATTGCTTTTCAGTATATCCTTTAATCAACTTTTCATAAATATCTGGACCGATTAACTTGATAGCCTGTTCTTCCAAGTTTTTAGGTTCAACAGCCTTCATATGTGCCGTTTGCTCAGCAATCTTATCTTTGACCTCTTGAGGAGTTTTTGTACCCCACATAGCATAGAAAGTATTCATATTGAAAGGTAGATTATAAAGGCTACCCTTGTAATTAGCTACAGGCGAGTTGATGTAGTTGTTAAATTCAGCAAATTGATTCACATAATCCCAAACTTTTTTATTAGAAGTATGAAAGATATGGGCACCATATTTATGAACATTAACCCCTTCTACATTCTCACAGTAGATATTTCCACCAATGTGGTCACGTTTATCAATAACTTTTACTTTTTTTCCACGCTTGGTTGCTTCATAAGCAAAAATTGCCCCCGACAAACCAGCACCAACGATTAGATAGTCGTACATAGTCTCTTCCTTATCATTTATCTTTACATCTCCTTAACTATAGCAAAAGAGAGGATCTTAGTTTCAATCTATTTTAGCACAAAACAAATCATTTCTCAGTTTTCAATAGCCGAGTGATTTAAAAAGACAAGCACCAAAACTGATGTTTGTCTTTATGATTTTGCTTGAAAAGGCTATTTCTAACTATTTAACATGTTTTTCTGCTTCTTTTTGAGCTTTTTCGATTGCTTTTTTGCTTTCTTGCTCCCATTTGGTCTTAGCTTCTTCAAACTGTTTGGTCGTCACAGTGTCTTTTTGCAGTTTCATGTACTTGTAGTTATTGCCATCACCCTTGATACCAACCAATGAATACCCTCTTGTAAATGGCGTTACTTTGGTTACAGATGCTGTACCACCACTTGACATGGCTGACATAATCAGAGAATTGTCAATCATCCAAGCCTGTGCTTCAGCATATTTTTCATAGCGTTTGGCTACATTTTTATTTTCACTATCTGCATCTTTGAGCATCTTAGTGTAGGTATCCAGACCTAGGCTAGTGATTTTTTCCTTGTCTTCCTTGGCATCTAGTCCAAAAATCTTGAGGTAGAATCCATCCTCTGCATTGAAAGGATTGAGATAAGTTGATGGATCTTGGTAGTCACCTACCCAACCATCAAAGTTCAAATCATAGTCACGATCAGCTGCTGTTGGCGCTAAGAAGGCTACGTTATTAAAATCATCTGTTGAAAGTTGCTGAACATCAATGACAATGTTATCAGCACCTAAAACTGACTCAAGGGTCTGCTTAACAGAGTTCATACCTGTCACGGCATTCTTACTTGTCTGATCAACTGCAACATCCAAGTGTATTGGGAAGGTCACACCTTGACTTGCCAATTCTTTTTTAGCTTCCACAAATTTTGCTTGGGCTTTTTCTTTGTTAAAATAGGCATCCTGAGCATCTGCCAGGTTAATACCTGACCATTCTGTGCCATAGTTGACCAATTTAGAAGCGACTACTTCTCCAAAGGTCTTGTCTCCAACTTGGACAAATGTAGGAGGTACTAGGGTGTTACGAAGGGTCTTGCTAGCTGCTTCTTCCCCATTTGACTGGGCAGAATAGGCTGTGCGGTCCAAGGCAAAGTTCACCGCTTGGCGGAAGTTCTTATTCAAGACAGCAGTCTCAGTTGATTTTTTCTGCTCATCTGTCGTTTTAGACGTATGGTTGTAAGCCTTACGGTTGACGTTGAAATTGAAGTACCAAGAAGTCTTGTCCTGCAAGCTATAAACGATATTATCCTTATATTTTTCCTTGGTCTTGGCGAAGTTAGAACTATTTGGATAAACCCCAGCGATTGAATAGGCTCCACTTTCAAAGTTACGGATGGTCAATTCTTGGTCTGAGCCATCAAAGTAAGCCAATTTCACATGTTCAATTGATACTTTGTCATGATCATAGTAATGCGGATTTTTCACATACTCGATTGATGATTTTGATGTGAAATCTTTTAACAAATAAGGTCCGCTGTAGAGAATACTATCTGGAGATAGGGTTCCAAAATCTTTCCCTTTTGAATTTAGAAACTCTTCATTGACTGGGAAAAGAATACTATTGGTTGTTTTTGAATTCCAGTAAGGTTCTGGGCGTGCCAAAGTATACTCAACAGTCTGGTCGTCGATGGCCTTCACTCCAACCTTAGAAAAGTCAGAATCTGCTCCTGTAATATAATCATTCAAGCCCTTGATCGAGTTTTGAATCAAGTCAATGGCCTGTGATTTATTGTCCACTGCATACTTGATCCCTGTCACAAAATCTTGTGCCTTGACTGGAGCGTACTCTTCACCGTCAGCCGTGAACCATTTGGCATCTTTTCTCAGTTTGTAGGTATAAGTCAGACCGTCGCTTGAAACAGACCAGTCTTCTGCCAAAGATGGAACTAGGTTTCCATGGTTATCATTTTCAAGCAAGCCATCAACTAGGTTGGTAATGATGGCTGTATTATCAGCGTAGTAGTCTAATAAATAGTTAAATGTAGTTGGATTTCCACTAAAGGTTGATGAGTAAGTTTTTGTATCTGAACCTGATTGTCCGCAAGCAGCTAAAAGCAAAGCAGCCGCAAAAGTCAGGCCTGCACTAAGAACACGATTTTTTGTATTCATCTTCTTTCTCCTTTATGTTAGTTTTTATAACATATGTTTATTTTACCAAAATAGTGGGAATTTGTAAAGTTAATTGAATTTTGAGAATGAAAGTTTATAAACTTTAGTCATAAAAAAACAAAGGATTTCTATCTTTCATACAGTCCTCCCTTGTTTTTATGCGATTTATCATTTAAATATCAATGAATTAACTGATAACCTAACGAAAGCAAGATTCTCATTCACATTATTTTATGTGCTTTTCTAAATCCTTTTGATACTGAGCATTCGATTCCAGTTTTTCCTTTTGCCACTTTTTGAAGGCCGCATCATACTCTTTAGTTGTCACAATATCATTTTGAAGTTCCATTCCTTTAAAAATAAATGGATCCCCCTTAATACCGACCTGTGAATAAGCTTTGGTAAATGGAACAGTACGACTAACCATAGGAGAGCCCCCTGAAGAAGCAACTGGAATAAGAAGTGAACTATCAGTAACCCAAGCCTGTGCTTTGGCATACTTTTCGTATCGTTTATCAAGATTACTTGTCTCAGAAGCCGCATCATCCAAGAGCTTCTTGTATTCATCCAAGCCAACTTTCGCCACAACTTCAGGATCCTTGCCCTTTGTTATACCTAGATGTTTCAAGGCAGAACCCTTCTTAGCATCTAAAATATTGAGATAGGTTGCTGGATCTTGGTAATCTGGTCCCCAACCTGTTCCGTTCAAATCATAATCTTTTTGGGTTGGAACTTTAGCTTGAGAAGTAATACTTTCCTTCTCATTATCTGTCATTTGAAGAACATCTATAATGACATTCTCCGTTCCAAGCGTTTCTTCAATTGATTGTTTTAGCGAATTGGTTTGTTGAACCGCAACTACATCAGTTTGCTCAACAGGCACATCCAAATGAATCGGGAAACTTACTCCCTTAGCTTGCAATTCTGACTTCGCTTTTTCAAATGCAGATTTAGCCTTTGTTGGATTGTAAATTGTATCCTTACCATCTGTGAGAGTCACATCTTTCCACTGTTCTCCATATTTCAGTAGTTCATCCTGAGCCAACTGTCCGAAGGTCTTCCCAGCTACTTGAACATAGTTATCTGGCACTAGACTATTACGAATAATCTTATCCGCACCCTCTTCACCGTTTAATTGAGCTGTATAGGCGTGGCGATTAAATGCAAAATTAAGAGCCTGACGGAAGTTCTTATTGAGAAGAGCTTCTTTTGTTGATGTTTTTTGTGACTCATCTGTTTTAGCTGTTTTATTGTAAGACTGGCGGTTTACGTTCACAGTGAGGTAGTAGCTTGTTGCCTCTTGTGGACTATAGACAATCTTATCTCCGTACTCTTTCTTAGTTGACTCAAAGTTTGAGCTTGCTGGAAAAAGACGTGCAGTGGTATAGGCACCTTGTGTAAAGCTACGAATTAAGGATTCTTGATCTGATCCGTCATAGAATGTTAACTTTACATTATCAATCTTGACATTTTCCTTATCCCAATAGTTAGGATTTTTTTCATATTCAATCACAGATTTAGAAATCAAAGATTTCAAAAAATATGGGCCATTGTAAAGAATACTTGATGGAGTTGGCGCTCCGTAATCCTTGCCTGTTGCATTCAGAAATTCTTCATTTACAGGAAGCATGGTTGCTGTGGTTACTTTAGAGTTCCAAAAACTTTCCGGGTTATTAAGGGTATATTCTACCGTATAATCATCAAGAGCCTTCACACCTACAGTTGAGAAGTCGTTTGTCTCACCACTAACATAAGCCTCTAATCCTTTGATGGATTTCTCAACCAAAGAAAGACCATCAGACTTTCCATCTGCTGCATGTTTCAGACCTGTAACAAAATCCTGAGCTTTGACTTCCGCATACTCCTCTCCTTCTGAAGTATACCACTTCACACCTTTACGAAGTTTGTAGGTATAAGTCAAGCCATCTTTAGAAACTGACCAATCCTCTGCTAGAGAAGGAATGAGATTCCCATATTTATCATTCTCTAAAAGACCGTCGACGACATTACCTATTACGTCAGAAGTTGAACTTTTACTTGTAAGGCTATAATCCAAGGATGATGGATCAACTGCATAAACATAAGAGAATGTTTTGGGAGCATCTGCATTCTTTTCACTTTTCCCACAAGCTGTTAAAAGAATGGCTGTGCTCAAGGTCACTCCTGCTCCTAAGAGCCACTTTTTCGATTGCATAAATAATCTCCTTCAAAATAGTATTTTCACTATTATACCCTATTTTTTTATAAATGCAAGAGTTCTTATGGAATTTGTTAGAAAATTCTAACAAATGTTTTTAAAAGAGTTTTTTATACAACTTTTAGCAAAAAGAGGCTGGGCAAAAAGTCTTGAAAATAAAAAACGCATAATATCAGGTCTTGAAAAACCTTGGTACTATGCATTTTATTGTGGGAAGATTTACTTCATTTTCTCCTGAAGTCGAGTTTTTGCCCAATCTCTCTCATTTTAGTCAGTCAATTCCACACAGAAAGCATCCCATGGAGCTAAGATTTGTTTTTCAAAGACTTCTTGAGCCGTGGTGTTTTCAATCAAGACAGATTTGACTGTTCCTTCTACTGTTAAGTCTTGCTCTTCATTGGACAAGTTGGCCACAACTAGAAAACGACGGTCGCCATCTTTACGGATATAAGCAAAGACCTTGTCAGCCGTATCAAGCAATTCAAAGTCAGCTCGAATCAGCCAGCTATTCTCCTTGCGGATTTGAACGAGTTTTTTATAAGTATAGAAAATAGAATCTGGATTTGCCAGTGCTTCTTGAACATTGATTTCTTCGTAGTTTGGATTGACTGGCAACCAAGGCTGACCTGTCGAGAAACCGGCGTTTTTGCTCTCGTCCCATTGCATAGGGGTACGGGCATTGTCACGACCAATGACACGGATACTGTCCATGATTTCTTCCATCGGAACACCTTTTTCAAGAGCTTCACGCGCATAGTTAAGAGATTCAATATCTTCTACTTGGTCCAGTGTTTCAAAGGGATAGTTGGTCATCCCAATCTCCTCACCTTGGTAGATATAAGGAGTCCCTCTCATGAGATGAAGCAAGATTGCAAAGGCTTTGGCAGATTTTTCGCGGTATTCTTGGTCATTTCCCCAGATTGAGACGATGCGAGGAAGGTCATGGTTGTTCCAGAAGAGGGAATTCCAACCGTCCTCAACTCCTAACTCTGTCTGCCATTTGTTGAAAATCTCTTTTAACTTAGCAATATTCAGCTCTTTTTGATAGTGCCATTTAGGTTGCCCTTCCTGATACTGAAGACCGATATGTTCAAACTGGAAGACCATAGACAATTCTTGCCCCTTTGGATCAGAGTAGAGCTTGGCAATTTCTGGCGTTGCCCCCCAGGTCTCCCCTACCGTCAAGAGATTCTTATCTCCAAAGGTCGCTTGATTCATCTCCTTGAGATAGGGATGGAGCATAGGACCATTATTGACTACCTTCTCATCAGGAATTTTGCCAATCATGTCAATAACATCCATACGGAAACCGCCAATACCTTTATCAATCCAGAAGTTCATCATCTCATAAATTTTCTGACGAAGTTTTTCATTTTCCCAGTTGAGATCTGGCTGTTTCTTACTGAAAAAGTGGAGATAGTATTGACCTGACTTTTCATCGTATTCCCAAGCAGATCCACTAAAGATAGAATCTAGATCGTTGGGCTCATCGCGCCAGATATAGTAGTCTCGCTCAGGACTGTCGGGATTTTCACAGGCCTCAACAAACCAAGCATGTTCATCTGAAGTATGATTGACCACTAAGTCCATGATGATACGGATATCACGCTTCTTAGCTTCCGCAATCAGTTGGTCCATGTCCTCCATAGTTCCGAAAATAGCCGCAATCGCTTGATAATCAGCAATATCGTAGCCATTATCATCCATAGGACTGTCATAAACAGGAGAAAGCCAAATCGCTGTGATTCCTAACTTAGCTAGATAGTCTAACTTACTGGTAATACCTGGCAAATCACCAATTCCATCTCCGTTGCTATCCATAAAGCTCTTAGGATAGACTTGATAAACCACGGCATTGTGCCACCATTTTTCTTGCATCTTCTTACCTCATTATTTTCATAATCTACAATCTATGATAGCGCTTTTTAGAATTTTGTGCAAGCGTTTGCCTAATCTTTTTAATTTCTTTTTTGACTCCATAGTTTCCTAACTTCCAATTTTTTATTATAATAGAGGTCAGAGGTAAAAAAATGAAAAAACAAGCTTTTAGTTCTGAACAATATTTGAATCTACAGCGCGACCACATCTTGGAGCGCATTAACCAATTTGACGGCAAGCTCTACTTGGAGTTTGGTGGCAAAATGTTAGAAGATTTCCACGCTGCTCGCGTGCTTCCTGGTTATGAACCTGACAACAAAATCAAGCTCTTGCAGGAATTAAAAGAGCAGGTTGAGGTCGTGATTGCCATTAACGCAAGCAATATCGAGCACTCTAAAGCACGTGGTGACTTGGGCATTTCTTATGACCAAGAAGTTCTTCGCTTGATTGATAAATTCAATGAATTAGGGATTTTTGTCGGCTCAGTGGTCATCACACAGTACGCTGGCCAACCAGCTGCAGATGCTTTCCGCAATCAACTTGAGAAAAACGGAATTGATTCTTATCTTCATTATCCAATCAAAGGATATCCGACAGATATGGACCACATTATTTCTCCAGAAGGTATGGGGAAAAACGACTACATCAAAACCAGTCGCAACTTGATCGTCGTAACGGCTCCTGGACCTGGTTCTGGAAAATTGGCAACTTGTATGTCCAATATGTACCACGATCAAATCAATGGTATCAAGTCTGGCTATGCCAAATTTGAAACCTTCCCAGTTTGGAATCTTCCCCTTCATCACCCAGTCAATTTGGCCTACGAGGCTGCCACAGCAGACCTTGACGACGTCAACATGATTGACCCTTTCCATCTCCAAACCTACGGAGAAACCACTGTCAACTACAACCGTGACATCGAGATTTTCCCTGTGCTTAAGCGCATGTTAGAGCGTATTCTTGGTGAATCTCCATACGCTTCACCGACAGACATGGGTGTCAACATGGTTGGTTTCGCTATTACTGATGATGAGGCTGCTGTCGAAGCTTCTAAACAAGAAATCATCCGCCGTTACTATCAAACTGTTCTTGATTTTAAAGCTGAAAAAGTTGGCGAATCTGCTGTTAAGAAAATCCAGTTGCTCATGAATGACCTTGGCATCACACCTGCAGACCGTAAGGTTGCTGTTGTTGCCCGTCAAAAAGCAGAAGAAACTGGTGGACCAGCCCTAGCCCTTGAATTGCCAAATGGGGAAATCGTCACAGGTAAGAACTCAGAACTCTTTGGTCCTACAGCCGCTGCTCTTATCAACGCCATCAAGAAATCAGCTGACATCGCTAAAGAAGTAAAACTAATCGAACCTGAAGTTGTTAAGCCAATCCAAGGCCTTAAAATAGACCATCTCGGTAGCCGCAATCCACGCCTTCATTCAAATGAAATCCTGATTGCACTAGCTATCACAGCTACAGAAAATCCTGATGCTGCTCGTGCTATGGAAGAACTTGGCAACCTCAAAGGAAGCGAAGCCCACTCAACCATCATCTTGACAGATGAAGACAAGAATGTCCTTCGTAAATTGGGTATCAACGTAACCTTTGACCCATACTACCAATACGACCGCTTGTATCGTAAGTAACGATTTGAACCTCTCCACCCTCGGAGAGGTTTTCTCTCTGTCTCAGGAGCAACCTTTATGATATAATGAAAGAAGAAAACTGAAAGGATTTACCATGTCAAAAGAAGTTATTGTCGAAAGTTTTGAACTTGACCACACCATTGTTAAAGCACCTTACGTTCGCTTGATTGGGGAAGAAACAGGGCCAAAGGGAGACATCATCTCCAATTATGATATTCGCTTGGTGCAACCAAACGAAGACTCTATCCCTACTGCCGGCCTTCACACTATCGAGCACCTCTTAGCCAAACTCATCCGTACCCGCATCGACGGCATGATTGACTGTTCACCATTTGGTTGCCGTACAGGCTTCCACATGATTATGTGGGGGCGCCACACCAGTGCTGAAATCGCGGCCGTCATCAAGGATTCGCTCAAGGAAATTGCTGAGACTACCACTTGGGAAGACGTCCCTGGAACAACCATCGAATCTTGCGGTAACTACAAGGATCACAGCCTCTTTTCTGCTAAAGAATGGGCAAAACTCATCTTGGAACAAGGGATTTCAGACGATGCCTTTGAGCGTCATGTGATCTAAACGTAAAAAAGATGCTGGAAAAAAGGCTTTAAAACCAGAAAAACGCATAGTATCAAGTGTTAAAACCTTGATATTATGCGTTTTATTATGGGAAGATTTTCTAAATAGGAACTAAACAAATCTAAACCACTTCATCTAATTCTCTTTTATGACATTATTTTCAATCAAAGTTAATTTTGTTTTAGTCTGTTTTATAAAAAACTTGTTCGGATTTATCTGGAGCATTTTGTCCAGCTATGATTCTATTTTTGCTTAAATCAGAATCAATCCATTTTATAGTAATGCCAATTGGATAAATATCTATTCCGTAACCTGTAGGCCCACTCCTTACATCAAATCCTATAACTCCATCAGTTGATATTCCTCCCCTATTTATCTGTCCTCCTTTTACTAAACCAGTCTTATTAAACACTATTTCATGTCCTAACTCATTCCTCCAAGTAGCAGCTATACTAGAGAAGTTGCCTTTTAGTATTGCCTGTGTATCAATTTCTTGTGTTACATTTTCTGTGTGCTATTCTTCTGTGGGAGTCGTGATAAGTGTGGCATCAGTAGCAACCCAGAATTGAAATTTTTCAGAGTCTTCCATGATTTTGATTGTGAAAGTAACGGTTGCTCCTTCTTGCCATCCCTTAATCATAGATTTCTTAATTTGTACTTGTACACCAGTTATAGGAGCATTATTAGCTTTTACCCAAATAGTATGGTATGCTTCTAGAGCTTTAAAATGTCCTACGTATGCTTCCCAAAATTTTTGGCGTGTTAGTTCTGCTGTGAAGCGGTATAGCTGATCAGTCTTTAATCTACCATCATTCTCCATTTCTCGAAGCTCTTCGGCTGTCGTATCTATTATACTATCTTCAGTTGAGCTAGAGCTTGTGGTAGATGTGCTGGATGAAGAACTGGATGATGTAGAGGAACTAGAAGTAGTAGATGGGATTTGTTGTGAAGAGTGGTTAACTACTGTTTCTATATTTTCATTTAGATGTCTAAAGAATAAAAAAGTCGCTCCTATAATGGTAAGAAGTAGAAGTGTAATTGAGGATATAAGAATCCAAAGCTTGTTGCTCTGTGGTAGAGGACAAACTACTACGTGATTCTGATTTTGATAGACTTCAACAATATCGTTTACTTTAGGATGAAAAGTTAACTCATTGATAGGAACATTTAGAGTATCATTTGTGTGGAGTCGAATGATAACATGTGTATCTGAAACGTGAATAATTTGGTTATGTCTTTTATTTTTCATGTAGTATTAGTTTTCGTACATATAGGTATCCATGAGAGAACCATGAGAGGTAGGGCTTTTGTGGTTTTAAAGACCGTTTCATAACTTTGTCTTCCTTTTACTAGTCCGTACAATGTTATATGGTCATCTTCGGCTATGACTTTCTTATTGTATTCATAAACTCTCCTATTTATCTCTTTCATACAAATAAGCAATCATAAATGGTCGTAGTATTACAGAATTATCTGTTGTAGTCTGCAGAACTCCATAAGTTATTCCATACAACACTAATTTATCACCTTCTACTATGACTCTTGATAAGTAACCGTTCGGAATAAAAACAGCAATAGGTTCCCCATATCCTGAACCTAATTCATTTGAAACAATTTGTATTACAGTACCTTTATCGTCTGGATCTTTTACTTGTACAACTTCCCCACTAACTCGTATTTTCATATAGTGAGGAAATTCATCATGAATCCATTTATCATAGTCAAATGACGAGGAATATTTCTGCTTATCCATCCTTTCTTCATCGTCGATTGTTAATAAAGACTTAGGAACAAGTCCTGATATCGAAGATTTTGTAGAACTAGAGCTACTTTCTTGAGATGAAGAGCTAGAACTACTCTTAGATGAAGACGTAGAGGACTTAGAAGAATCAGAAGTATTCTGTGATGTAGTTATTTTACTCATTATAAAATATGCACTAACCGACAAAACAATAACTACAAGAGCTATTAAAAGAGGTTTTATCTTACTTTTTCTAGATTTATGCTTTTTAACTGGGCTACTTTCAACCTTTATAACAATATCACCATAAACCTCTACATAATCCCCCATT
>NZ_JBBJZX010000036.1:0-19695 GCF_038148935.1 Streptococcus pseudopneumoniae
CGAGCATAGAGGGCTAGAGCCAGCAGGAGTAGCCCCAAAGGAAGGGGATTGAAAAAGGCGATAAAGGCAAGGTAATTTCCCTGCAACTTGCCCACTTGAATATCTAAATTAAAGTCAACGGCATAGGCTAATAAGGTTTTGAGCCAATAGAGGATTAAAAGGGTTAGGACAAAACCCAGTCTGGTACCCATGGCTTTTTGGATTTTGTTAAAATTGCTTTTCACACATTTACTTCCTAATTTTTTATTAGTATTAGTATACCATTTTTTAAAAGAAGAGTAAAAAAGCAAGGGTAGTTTCTTTTTTGAGAATTGTCTAAAAGTTTGATATAATGGTAGTTATGAATAGAATAAGAGTCAGCAAAAGGGTTGAAAAGAAGCTCGCTAAGGGGCTAGTTTTACTAGAAGCCAGTGATCTTGAGAATGTCAATCTTAAGGATCAGGAAGTAGAAGTGCAGAGTCAGGAAGGAACCTTTCTTGGAACTGCCTACCTTTCGCAGCAAAACAAGGGCTTGGGCTGGTTTGTTAGCAAAGACAAGGTGATCTTTAATCAAGCTTTCTTTGAAACGTTGTTTAGAAAAGCCAAAGAAAAGAGAAGCGCCTACTATCAAGATGATTTGACAACTGCCTTTCGTCTCTTCAACCAAGAGGGAGATGGCTTTGGCGGTCTGACAGTGGACCTTTATGGCGACTATGCTGTCTTTTCTTGGTATAACTCTTATGTTTATCAGATTCGTAAGACTATATCAGAAGCCTTTAGACAGGTTTTTCCTGAGGTTTTAGGAGCCTATGAGAAGATTCGTTTTAAGGGTTTGGACTATGAATCTGCCCATATTTATGGTCAAGAAGCACCTGACTTTTTCACTGTTTTAGAAAATGGTGTCCTCTATCAAGTCTTTATGAATGACGGCTTGATGACAGGGATTTTCCTAGACCAGCATGAAGTTCGAAGTAGTCTGGTTGATGGATTGGCTATGGGTAAATCCTTGCTCAATATGTTTTCTTATACAGCAGCCTTCTCAGTAGCTGCAGCTATGGGGGGAGCAAGTCAGACAACTTCTGTTGACCTAGCCAAACGTTCACGAGAATTGTCTCAAGCGCATTTTCAGGCAAATGGAATCAGCACAGACGAGCATCGTTTTATAGTCATGGATGTCTTTGAATATTTCAAATATGCCAAACGAAAAGGCTTGACTTACGATGTGATTGTCCTAGATCCGCCTAGCTTTGCTCGGAACAAAAAACAAACGTTCTCTGTGGCCAAGGATTATCACAAGTTGATTTCCCAGAGTCTTGAGATTTTAAATCCTGGAGGAATCATCATTGCCAGTACCAATGCTGCCAATGTTTCCCGCCAGAAATTTACAGAACAAATTGATAAAGGCTTTGTAGGAAGAAGTTACCAGATTTTAAATAAATACGGTCTTCCAGCAGATTTCGCCTATAATAAAAAAGATGAAAGTAGTAATTACCTCAAGGTGATTAGTATGAAGGTTAGTAAATGAAATTGATCGTTTCAGTAATGCCAAGAAGTTTAGAGGAGGCCCAGGCTCTGGATGCCACGAGGTACCTGGATGCCGACATCATTGAATGGCGTGCCGACTATCTGCCTAAAGAAGCGATTTTGCAGGTGGCTCCAGCTATTTTTGAAAAATTCGCAGGTCGTGAGTTGGTTTTCACGCTGCGAACTCGCTCTGAAGGGGGAGAAATTGAACTTTCTCCAGAAGAATATATCCATCTAATCAAGGAAGTGGCGCAACTCTATCAACCAGACTATATTGATTTTGAGTACTATAGCTACAAGGATGTTTTTGAGGAAATGTTGGACTTTCCAAATCTCATTTTGAGTTATCACAATTTCCAAGAAACACCTGAGAACATGATGGAAATCTTGTCAGAGTTGACGAGCTTAAATCCAAAACTTGTCAAGGTTGCGGCTATGGCTCATACGGAGCAGGATGTCTTAGACTTGATGAACTATACACGAGGCTTTAAAACCCTCAATCCTGAACAGGAATATGTGACCATTTCTATGGGCAAGGTGGGTAAGGTCTCTCGTATCACTGCGGATGTGACTGGTTCTAGCTGGTCCTTTGCTAGTCTAGATGAGGCAAGTGCCCCAGGTCAGATTTCCCTAGCTAACATGAAAAAAATTCGGGAGATTTTGGATGAAGCTTGATGGCTATACACGTTTAGCTGCCGTTGTTGCCAATCCTATTAAGCATTCTATTTCCCCCTTTATTCACAATAGTGCCTTTGAGGCGACAGCTACCAATGGTGCTTACGTGGCTTGGGAGATTGAAGCGGCTGACTTGGAAGTCACAGTGGCCAATATTCGTCGCTACCAGATGTTTGGCATCAACCTGTCCATGCCCTATAAGGAGCAGGTGATTCCTTATTTGGATGGGCTGAGCGATGAAGCACGCTTGATTGGTGCGGTTAATACGGTTGTCAATGAGAATGGCAATTTAATTGGATATAATACAGATGGCAAGGGATTTTTTAAGAGCTTGCCTTCTTTTACAATTTCAGGTAAGAAGATGACCCTGCTGGGTGCAGGTGGTGCGGCCAAATCAATCTTGGCACAGGCTATTTTGGATGGCGTCAGTCAGATTTCGGTCTTTGTTCGTTCCGTTTCTATGGTAAAAACAAGACCTTACCTAGACAAGTTACAGGAGCAAACAGGCTTTAAAGTGGACTTGTATGCTTTAGAAGATGTTTCGGAACTGCAAGCAAGGATTGCCGAGTCGGATTTGCTGGTCAATGCCACCAGTGTGGGCATGGATGGTAAATCATCCCCAGTTCCTGAAAGCATCAATTTGCCAGAAACTATCTTGGTGGCAGATATTATTTACCAACCCTTTGAAACGCCATTTTTAAAATGGGCTAGGAGGCAGGGCAATCCAGCCGTCAATGGTCTGGGAATGTTGCTCTATCAAGCTGCAGAAGCTTTTCAACTGTGGACAGGCAAGGAAATGCCGACAGAAGAAATTTGGCAGTCTTTAACAGAAAAATACCAATAAAGAAAAGGAGATTCTCCTATGAAAATCAGAATCGATATTCCTCATCATCCTTATGATATTCAGATTGAAAAAGGTTGTCTGGCTCAGGCTGGTCAATGGTTGCGAGAACTCTGGCAACCACAAAAAGTGGTCATTGTAACAGACAACCATGTAGCTTCTCTTTATGCAGAGAAGGTCAAGCTCAGCCTAGAAGATGCTGGTTTTCAGGTAGCGGTTTTTGACTTTTTAGAAGGTGAAGAAAGAAAGAATTTAACCACTGTTCAGAAAGTCTATGAATTTCTAGTTAAGCAGGGGCTGACTCGTAGTGACGGAATCGTGGCTCTTGGTGGTGGTGTCGTTGGGGACTTGGCTGGTTTTGTAGCCTCTACCTATATGCGGGGTATTCACTTTGTTCAGATACCGACTAGCTTGACAGCCCAGGTGGATTCTTCTATCGGTGGAAAGACGGGTGTTAATACTCCATTTGCTAAAAATATGGTGGGGACCTTTGCCCAACCAGACGGGGTTCTGATTGACCCACTTGTTCTTGAAACCCTCGGAAAAAGAGAGTTGCTTGAAGGAATGGGTGAAGTTATCAAGTATGGCTTGATTGAGGATCCAGAACTTTGGGCTCTCTTGACGGAGCTGGATGGTTCTGTTGAGAGCATTCTGGAATATGCAGAGACCTTGATTGAACATTCTTGTCAGGTCAAGCGCAAGATGGTAGTTGAGGATGAGTTGGACAATGGTGTACGCCTTTACCTCAATTTTGGCCACACTATTGGTCATGCTATTGAAGCAACTGCCGGTTATGGAAAGGTCATGCATGGTGAGGCTGTGGCTATGGGAATGGTTCAGATTTCCAAGATTGCTGAGGAAAAGGGACTCATGCCAGCTGGCATTACGCAATCTATCACAAAGATGTGTCAGAAATTTGGACTACCTGTTGACTATGAAAACTGGGATGTTGACAAGCTTTATCAGGCTTTGACTCATGATAAGAAAGCGCGTGGCAATACCTTGAAATTGGTCTTGGTGCCAGAGCTTGGCTCAGCGACCATTCACCCAGTTTCTCTGGAAGAGATGAAAGACTACTTGGTAAAATAAGGAGAGTGTATGAGATATTTAACTGCAGGAGAATCACACGGTCCCCGTCTGACGGCTATCATTGAAGGAATTCCAGCTGGACTTCCTTTGACAGCAGAGGACATCAATGAGGATTTGAAACGTCGTCAGGGTGGATACGGCCGAGGTGGTCGTATGAAGATTGAGAGCGACCAAGTTATCTTTACTTCGGGTGTTCGCCATGGGAGGACTACTGGGGCTCCCATTACCATGGATGTCGTCAATAAGGACCATCAGAAATGGTTGGATATCATGTCTGCGGAGGACATTGAAGACCGCCTTAAAAGCAAACGAAAAATCACCCATCCTCGCCCAGGACATGCCGATTTGGTTGGGGGGATCAAGTACCGTTTTGATGATTTGCGTAATTCCTTGGAGCGCTCATCTGCTCGTGAAACCACCATGCGGGTGGCAGTTGGCGTAGTAGCCAAACGCCTCTTGGTTGAGCTGGATATGGAGATTGCCAACCATGTCGTGGTCTTTGGTGGCAAGGAAATCGATGTACCTGAAAATCTGACAGTGGCTGAAATCAAGCAACGAGCTGCCCAGTCAGAAGTTTCTATTGTCAACCAAGAACGGGAACAGGAAATCAAGGACTACATTGACCAAATCAAGCGTGACGGTGATACCATCGGTGGAGTTGTCGAGACAGTCGTTGGAGGCGTACCAGTCGGCCTTGGTTCCTATGTCCAATGGGACAGAAAATTGGATGCGCGATTGGCCCAAGCCGTTGTTTCTATCAATGCTTTTAAAGGGGTGGAATTTGGTCTTGGCTTTGAAGCTGGTTACCGCAAAGGTAGCCAGGTTATGGATGAAATTCTCTGGTCTAAAGAAGACGGCTATACTCGTCGCACCAATAATCTGGGTGGCTTTGAAGGTGGTATGACTAATGGGCAACCCATTGTTGTTCGTGGAGTCATGAAACCTATTCCTACTCTCTACAAACCACTTATGAGTGTGGATATCGAAACCCACGAACCTTACAAGGCAACTGTTGAGAGAAGTGATCCGACCGCCCTTCCAGCTGCAGGAGTGGTCATGGAAGCCGTTGTGGCTACGGTTTTGGCACAAGAAATCCTTGAAAAATTCTCATCAGACAATCTTGAGGAATTAAAAGAAGCGGTAGCTAAACACCGAGACTATACAAAGAACTATTAAGGAGTTCCTATGGCAAAAACAGTCTATATCGCAGGCCTTGGATTGATTGGTGCCTCTATGGCACTCGGCATCAAACGCGATCATCCTGATTATGAGATTTTGGGTTATAATCGAAGTCAAGCTTCGAGAGATATCGCCTTGAAAGAAGGCATGATTGACCGTGCAACGGATGATTTTGCCAGTTTTGCTCCTTTGGCAGATATCATTATTCTTAGCTTGCCAATCAAACAAACCATTGCTTTCATTAAGGAGTTGGCCGACTTGGACTTGAAAGAAGGCGTGATTATCTCAGATGCTGGTTCGACCAAGTCAGCCATTGTGGATGCGGCGGAGCAATATTTGGCTGGTAAGCCTGTTCGCTTTGTCGGGGCACATCCCATGGCTGGTAGCCACAAGACAGGGGCTGCTTCTGCGGATGTTAATCTTTTTGAAAATGCCTATTATATCTTTACACCTTCGAGTCTGACAGGTCAGGACACGCTTGAGGAAATGAGGGACTTGCTTTCAGGTCTTCATGCTCGTTTTATCGAGATTGATGCCAAGGAGCATGATCGGGTGACTTCTCAGATTAGCCATTTTCCTCATATTCTAGCTTCTAGTCTCATGGAGCAGACCGCGGTCTATGCTCAAGAACATGAGATGGCAAGGCGCTTTGCGGCCGGTGGTTTTCGAGATATGACTCGAATTGCGGAAAGCGATCCGGGTATGTGGACTTCCATTCTCTTGTCCAATCGTGAGACTATCCTAGAGCGGATTGAGGATTTCAAGGAACGTTTGGAAGCGATTGGTCAGGCCATCAGCAAGGGAGATGAAGAGCAGATTTGGAACTTTTTCAATCAAGCGCGTGAGCAACGTCAGGCCATGGAAATCCATAAGCGTGGTGGTGTGGATAGCTCTTACAACCTCTATGTTGACGTTCCCGATGAAGAAGACGTTATTTTACGAATCTTGGAATTGCTACGTGGAACTTCCTTGGTTAATATTCACATCAATGAGGAAAACCGTGAGGATATTCACGGGATCCTACAAATTTCATTTAAAAATGCTCAAGACTTGGAACGAGCCGAGTACCTCATAACAGAAAATACCGACTACACAGTCGTCATCAAATAAGGAGAAAATCATGTCAAATATTTACGATAGTGCAAACGAACTCAGTCGCGGTCTACGCGAATTACCAGAATACAAGGCTGTCAAAGCGGCTAAAGATGCGATTGCAGCAGACGCTGAGGCGAGCAAAATCTTTACAGAATATGTTGCTTTCCAAGAGGAAATTCAAAAACTAGCGCAGACAGGTCAAATGCCAGATGCATCCTTCCAAGCGAAGATGGAAGGCTTTGGCAAGCAGATTCAGGGGAACAGCCTCTTGTCAGAATTCTTTACCAAGCAACAACAATTGGCGATTTACCTTTCTGACATTGAAAAAATTGTTTTCGAACCAGTTTCAGAATTGCTAAAATAAGAAAATAACTATCCTAAAGTCAGAAATTTTTAAGGAATTTCTGGCTTTTTATGATAAAATAGGTAAAAGTATTGCAAGTATGAGGTCCAGTATGAAACTAAAAACAAACATTCGCCATTTACATGGTAGTATCCGCGTCCCAGGTGACAAGTCTATCAGCCACCGTTCCATTATCTTTGGAAGTTTAGCTGAGGGAGAGACCAAGGTTTATGATATTTTGCGTGGCGAGGACGTTCTTTCGACCATGCAGGTTTTTCGTGACCTTGGTGTTGAAATTGAGGATAAAGATGGGGTTATTACTATTCAAGGTGTAGGCATGGATGGCTTGAAAGCGCCACAAAATGCCCTTGATATGGGAAATTCTGGAACCTCGATTCGTCTGATTTCAGGTGTCCTTGCTGGTGCAGACTTTGAAGTAGAAATGTTTGGAGATGATAGTCTTTCCAAACGTCCAATGGACCGTGTGACTATTCCATTGAAAAAAATGGGCGTTAGCATTTCGGGACAAACTGAGCGAGACTTGCCTCCTCTTCACTTAAAAGGGACGAAAAACCTAAGACCTATTCATTATGGGTTGCCAATTGCCTCTGCCCAAGTCAAGTCAGCCTTGATGTTTGCAGCTTTGCAGGCCCAGGGAGAGTCTGTAATTATCGAAAAAGAGTGCACCCGTAATCATACTGAAGATATGTTGCAACAATTCGGTGGTCATTTAAGTGTGGATGGCAAGAAAATCACAGTTCAAGGACCACAAAAATTGTCAGGACAAAAGGTGGTTGTTCCAGGAGATATTTCCAGTGCAGCCTTTTGGTTGGTCGCAGGTTTGATTGTTTCAAACTCTCGTGTGGTGCTTAAGAATGTGGGCATCAACGAAACGCGCACCGGTATCATTGATGTTATTCGCGCCATGGGTGGAAAATTGGAAATAACTGAAATTGACCCAGTTGCTAAATCTGCTACCTTGACTATTGAATCTTCTGACTTGAAAGGAACAGAGATTGGTGGCGCTTTGATTCCACGCTTGATTGATGAGTTGCCAGTTATCGCTCTACTTGCGACCCAAGCCCAAGGTGTAACAGTTATCAAGGATGCTGAGGAACTCAAGGTCAAGGAAACAGACCGTATTCAGGTGGTGGCAGATGCTTTAAATAGCATGGGTGCGGATATCACCCCTACAGCAGATGGAATGATTATCAAAGGGAAATCCGCCCTTCACGGTGCTAGAGTCAATACTTTTGGAGACCATCGTATCGGCATGATGACGGCTATCGCGGCCCTCTTGGTTGCAGATGGAGAGGTGGATCTTGATCGTGCTGAAGCTATCAATACCAGCTATCCTAGCTTCTTTGATGATTTGGAGAACTTGATTCATGGCTAAGGTATTACTCGGATTTATGGGGGCTGGCAAATCGACTATTGCAAGAGGCTTGGACCCAGATTATCTCGATATGGATGCTCTGATAGAGAAGCGCTTAGGCATGTCTATTGCGAATTTTTTCGCCGAAAAGGGAGAAGTGACCTTTCGTCAGATAGAGTCTGAAGTCCTAGCTGATTTACTAGAAACAAATCAAGTTGTGTCAACTGGTGGAGGAGTGGTCATTTCTCAGAAAAATCGCGACTTACTCAAAACCAATTCTGATAATATCTATCTGAAAGCTGATTTTGAAACCCTCTACCAACGTATCGCAGCTGATAAGGACAATCAGCGCCCGCTTTTTCTAAATAATAGCAAGGATGAACTAGCAGCTATTTTTCAAGAAAGACAGGCCTGGTATGAGGAAGTAGCCAGTCGGATTTTGGATGTGACCAAGTTAAGCCCAGAGGAAATTATAGAGGAACTGAGATGAAAATTGCTTATCTAGGTCCCAAGGGATCATTTTCACACCACGTTGTGCAGACAGCTTTTCCTCATGAGGAATTGCAGGCTTTTGCCAATATTACAGATGTCATCAAGGCCTATGAGCAAGGTTTGGTGGACTATTCTGTGGTGCCAGTTGAAAATTCTATCGAGGGTAGTGTTCATGAAACCTTGGACTACCTTTTTCATCAGGCTCGCATTCAAGCAGTTGCAGAAATCGTTCAGCCTATTCATCAGCAGTTGATGGTGGTTCTAGGTCACACTAAGATTGAAAAGATTTTTTCTCATCCACAGGCCTTGGCTCAAGGAAAGAAATTTATCGATGAACAGTATCCAGAGGCTCAAATCGAGGTAACAGCTAGTACAGCTTATGCGGCCCGTTTTATTTCCGAACATCCAGACCAGCCTTATGCAGCCATTGCACCTAGAAGTTCTGCCGAAGAATATGGCTTAGAACTGATTGCTGAAGATATTCAGGAAATGGAAGCTAATTTCACACGTTTCTGGGTTCTGGGAGCTGAAGGTACAGCTATTCCTTTGCAGGTACAAACTGAAAAAATGAGTTTGGCATTGACCTTACCTGACAATCTTCCCGGTGCCCTCTACAAGGCCCTTTCGACCTTTGCTTGGCGAGGAATTGACCTGACAAAAATTGAAAGTCGTCCACTCAAGACAGCACTGGGCGAATACTTTTTCATTATCGATGTAGACTATACTGATAAGGATCTGGTCCACTTTGCCCAAAAAGAACTAGAAGCAATTGGAATCCAGTATAAAGTTCTGGGTGCCTATCCGATTTATCCAATATCAGACCATGGAAAGGAGAGAAGATGAGTAAAGAAAATCCTCTCAGTCATCATGAAAAATTACGTTATGATTATTTGCTAAAAAATATTCACTATCTCAATGAGAGAGAAAAAAATGAGTTTGCCTATTTGCAAGAAAAGCTAACTCTTGCTAGGGTAAATAGTAGTTCCAGCTTGGAACAAGAAAGAGAAGAGCAGGTTGACTTACCAAGCTATGCGAACCGGAGTCGCTCACAATCCAAATCACAAGCACACTCTGCTCCTCCCAAAAAGAAAAGACGGAAGCTCCGTCTTAAACGCATTTTTATGGTGATTTTCTCTCTTCTAGTCTGTGTGGCTTTAGCCATGGTATTCATGTTTTTACGTGGTTATCAAGATGCTAGTGCAAAGAAAACTGCTGATGCTAAGGCAGCACAGGTTCAAGTCTTTAATGGTCAAGATACCAGAGATGGAGTTAATATTTTGATCATGGGTACTGATGGGCGAATCGGTCAAAATAGTGCTGAGACGCGGACGGACTCTATTATGGTATTAAATGTTGGCGGTTCGGATAAGAAAATGAAGCTGGTCAGCTTCATGCGTGACAATTTGGTTTATATAGACGGTTACAGCCAAGTCATTAACGGTAGAAAACAGACGGATAACAAGTTAAACGTAGCCTATGAGTTAGGAGAACAAGAGGGGCAAAAAGGGGCAGAAATGGTTCGCCAAGTCTTGAAAGATAATTTTGACTTGGACATTAAGTACTACGCCTTGGTCGATTTTCAGGCCTTTGCCACAGCGATTGACACGCTTTTCCCTGATGGGGTGACAATTGATGCTCAATTTTCAACATTGAATGGGCGTCCACTAACAGAAGCTACAGTCGGAGATGATTTACACGCTACTGAGACTGAGTCTCCAACCCAAACCATCAAAGTCGGGAAGCAGCAGATGAACGGCTCGACCCTGCTCAATTATGCTCGTTTCCGTGATGACGATGAGGCGGATTACGGCCGTACCAAAAGACAGCAACAAGTTTTAACAGCAATTTTAGAGCAAATTAAAGATCCTACTAAACTTTTCACTGGTTCTGAAGCTCTTGGAAAGGTTTTTGCTATGACCTCAACCAACGCACCCTATACTTTCCTCCTAACAAACGGTTTATCTGTTTTGGATGGAGCAAAAAATGGTATTGAAAAATTGACGATTCCAGAACTGGGTGACTGGGTAGATGCCTATGATGTTTATGGAGGCTTGGGCTTGCTGGTTGATCAAAACAAATATCAGAATAAATTGTCTCAGATGGGTTTGAGATAAAATAAGATAGGAGAATCAAAGCTTGAAGGCTATTTATCTAGCAGTCAGGCTTTGATTTTTTACAGTCTCTAATAGATTTTCACCCCCTATTTGTGGTATAATGAAACGATACGATAGAAAGAATAATGAATAATATGACTGATTTAAAAGCAATTCAGGATCGTAGCCTGGAGATGGCTGAATATTTTGTGGCTTTTTGTAAAGAACATGATTTGCTTTGCTATCTCTGTGGGGGAGGCGCTATTGGTGCCCTTCGAAACAAGGGTTTCATTCCTTGGGATGACGACCTAGACTTTTTTATGCCCCGTAAGGATTATGAAAAATTGGCAGAATTATGGCCTCGTTATGCAGATGAGCGTTATTTCTTGTCAAAGAGTAACAAGGATTTTGTCGACCGCAATCTTTTTATTACTATTCGTGACAAGGAAACGACTTGTATTAAGCCTTATCAGCAAGATTTGGATTTGCCACATGGTCTGGCCTTGGATGTTTTGCCTTTGGATTATTATCCGAAAAATCCAGCTGAGCGGAAAAAACAGGTTCGTTGGGCTTTGATTTATTCACTCTTTTGTGCCCAAACTATTCCAGAAAAACATGGTGCACTTATGAAGTGGGGAAGCCGTATTTTACTGGGGTTGACTCCAAAATCTCTCCGTTATCGCATTTGGAAAAAAGCTGAAAAAGAAATGACCAAGTACAGTCTAGCTGAGAGCGATGGAATCACGGAATTATGCTCAGGTCCTGGCTACATGAGAAACAAGTACCCAATCGCATCTTTTGAGGATAATCTTTTCTTACCATTTGAAGGGACAAAGATGCCTATTCCAGTTGGTTATGATGCCTATCTCAGTACTGCTTTTGGAGACTACATGACACCTCCGCCAGCAAATAAGCAAGTACCGCATCATGATACTGTCATCGCTGATATGGATAAGTCTTATACAGAATACAAGGGAGAATATGGTGGCTAAGAAAAAAATATTATTTTTTATGTGGTCTTTTTCTCTCGGAGGTGGCGCAGAGAAGATTCTGTCTACCATTGTTTCAAATCTGGATCCAGAAAAGTATGATATTGATATTCTTGAAATGGAGCACTTTGACAAGGGATACGAATCTGTTCCCAAGCATGTAGGCATTTTAAAATCCCTTCAAGATTACCGCCAAGCTAGATGGTTACGAGCTTTTTTGTGGAGAATGAGAATTTATTTTCCAAGATTGACACGTCGCTTACTGGTGAAAGATGACTATGATGTTGAAGTTTCCTTTACCATTATGAATCCTCCACTTTTGTTCTCTAAAAGAAGAGAAGTCAAGAAGATCTCTTGGATTCATGGAAGTATCGAAGAATTTCTTAAGGATAGCTCCAAAAGAGAATCACATAGACGCCAGTTGGATGCTGCGAATACCATTGTAGGAATTTCAAAAAAGACCAGCAATTCTATCAAGGAAGTCTATCCAGATTATGCTTCTAAATTACAGACAGTCTACAATGGATATGATTTTAAGACTATTTTAGAAAAATCTCAAGAGAAGATCGATATCGAGATTGCTCCTCAAAGTATCTGTACCATCGGACGGATTGAGGAAAATAAGGGTTCTGACCGTGTGGTGGAAGTGATACGGTTATTGCACCAAGAGGGGAAAAACTATCATCTCTATTTTATCGGAGCTGGTGATATGGAAGAGGAACTGAAAAAACGAGTTAAAGAGTATGAGCTTGAAGACTATGTGCATTTCCTTGGTTATCAAAAAAATCCATACCAGTATTTGTCTCAGATGAAGATCCTCTTGTCTATGTCTAAACAAGAAGGTTTTCCTGGGGTGTATGTGGAGGCCTTGAGCCTTGGAATCCCTTTTGTCTCTACGGATGTTGGAGGTGCTGAGGAACTATCCCAAGAAGGAAGATTTGGACAAATCATTGAGAGCAATCAAGAGGCAGCTCAGGCAATTACGAACTATATGACTTCTGCCTCAAACTTTGATGTCGATGAGGCTAGTCAATTCATTCAACAATTTACAATTGCCAAACAAATCGAACAAGTAGAAAAACTATTAGAGGAGTAGCATGGAAACTGCATTAATTAGTGTGATTGTGCCAGTCTATAATGTGGCGCAGTACCTAGAAAAATCGATAGCTTCCATTCAGAAGCAGACCTATCAAAATCTGGAAATCATTCTTGTTGATGATGGTGCAACAGATGAAAGTGGTCGCTTGTGTGATTCAATCGCTGAACTAGATGATAGGGTGTCAGTGCTTCATAAAAAGAATGAAGGTTTGTCACAAGCACGAAATGATGGAATGAAGCAGGCTCACGGAGATTATCTGATTTTTATTGACTCAGATGATTATATCCATCCAGAAATGATTCAGAGCTTATATGAGCAATTAATTCAAGAAGATGCGGATGTTTCGAGCTGTGGTGTCATGAATGTCTATTCTAATGATGAAAGCCCACAGTCAGCCAATCAGGATGATTATTTTGTCTGTGATTCTCAAACATTTCTAAAGGAATACCTCATAGGTGAAAAAATACCTGGAACGATCTGCAATAAGCTAATCAGGAGAGAGATTGCAACTGCCCTATCCTTTCCAAAGGGATTGATTTATGAAGATGCTTATTATCATTTTGATTTAATCAAGTTGGCTAAGAAGTACGTTGTTAATACTAAACCCTATTATTATTATTTCCATAGAGGGGATAGTATTACGACCAAACCCTATGCAGAGAAGGATTTAGCCTATATTGATATCTACCAAAAGTTTTACAATGAAGTTATGAAAAACTATCCTGATTTGAAAGAGGTCGCTTTTTTCAGATTGGCCTATGCCCACTTCTTTATTCTGGATAAGATGTTACTAGATGATCAGTATAAACAATTTGAAGCCTATTCTCAGATTCATCGTTTTTTAAAAGGCCATGCCTTTGCTATTGCTAGGAATCCAATTTTCCGTAAGGGGAGAAGAATTAGTGCTTTGGCTCTATTCATAAATATTTCCTTATACCGATTCTTATTACTGAAAAATATTGAAAAATCTAAAAAATTACATTAGAACGGGGGTGAGCAAGTGATTGATGGAAAACGATTATTATTTAGTTTGACCCTAGTCAGTTATGCCTTGACGCTAGTAAGTGGAATTGTGTATCTGTTTAATAATAACAATGTTAGCTTGCTTTCTACTTTATTGTTCTTACTGGTTAGTAGCTTAATTGCTTGTTGGAATGATATCAAGTATTACTTAATCCATTTTATTTTCTATTTAACTATTTTTGTCTTTCTGGTATCAAGACCGACCATTGATTATTTTAGAGATGGCGCTTTGGATACCTATCATCCCATAGCCTATCGTTTTGCCTTTATAGTTGTCATGGTTTCGATATTGGGATTGACCACAGGAGGCGTCCTGGCTCGTTACTTCATAGCTAGGAAGAAAATAAAAGTAGCAAATATAGGAAATTCTCTAAAAGAGGTTTATATCAAGCGGTTACGCTTTGTATCGCTAGGAGTTTTTCTTCTCACCTATCCTTTCTATTTCATTCGGTTATTCGAACGGCTCTTGTATCGCTTGCAGACGTCCTACTATGCCTACTATGCAAATTTTGAAAGTAAACTTCCCTATTTTACCTATATCTTATCAACCTTTACGGTCTATGCAATGTGTATGTATCTGGCAACCAAGCCAAAGAAATGGCAGGCCACAGCAGTGCTTGTCTCCTTTATTGCAGCCAATACTATTCATTTGGCAATTGGGACACGAAATCCCTTTATTTTAAGTATTTTATTTGCTTTCGTTTATTACTTCATGCGGGAGCAAACTGAAAAGGGAAAATGGATTGGGTTTAAAGAAAAGTTAGCGATTTTTGTGGGTTCTCCTATTCTCATGTTAGCGATGGGAGTGCTCAATTATGTACGGGATAATGTTCAGGTTTCCCATACAGGTTTCTGGGATATCTTACTTGACTTTATCTATAAACAAGGGACTAGTTTTGGTGTTCTGGCTCGAGGTTTTCTATTTAACAGTAGCCTCCCTTACCGAGATTTCCGTAATTTTACTTTTGGTCCTGTTCTTGATTATTTTGCAAGGGGAAGTTTGGGGGCCATTTTCGGAGGAAAAGCCTTTGAACACACAACCAATAGTGTGGAGCTAGCTATTGATAGTAATAGTTATGCCCACAACCTGTCCTATCTTGTTTTGAACAAGGAATACTTGAAAGGACATGGTATCGGAAGTAGCTATATCATGGAGTTGTATACAGACTATGGTATGATAGGAGTCTTTCTACTTAGTCTCTTACTTGGCATGCTATTTATAGCCATGTTGCAAGTAGCCTATCGCTCAAGAACAATCCTATTTGCTTTGTCCCTACTCATCTTGAATAATCTATTCTTTATGCCAAGAAGTAGCTTTTCAGAAAGTTTCTTCAATCTATTTACAATGCAATTCTGGGGAATTGTTCTTGTGATGATATTTGTAGCAAAAATGCTTACAAAGGAAAACCAGTATCTACTAAACAAAGGAGAAAAAAATCATGTTTGAACATTATTCAGTAGCTGATTTATTTGCAAATCTTTACAAAAAACGAAAAGCAAATATTTTAGCTCTCATCGCTTTATTTGCTCTCATTGCTGTACCATTCACAATTAAAGCTGTTAAGAATAAAAATACTGTCAAAGACACAACAAGTTATTCAACTTATATCAGCTATAAAATCACCCCTCCAGAAGATTCAGCTAAAACGATTTTGAATCATCAAATTGGTGGTTATAGTGATTTCTACGGGAAATTGATTGATGGGAATTTGAATGGAGCTTATCTTTTCAATGATGTAGAACCGAGTGAACTGAAAAAAATGGCCAGTGAATTAGACACGACAGAAACAACCTTGAAAAATTCAACGAATGACTATTGGTGGAAAAAATTGACCGTCTACTATATGATTGACGATGCAGGGGTCGGTGTGAAAATTTTGACACCAAGTAAAGATGTCAATGACTTGTTAGAGCGAAAAATTGATGGATTGATTGAGAAATTTAAACATACCTATGCAAATGTGAAAATTGAAAAACTGGAAACCATCAACTCTAAAGAATTGAATGCAAATGGTGAGACAGCGCTTGGATTGAATGTGAAGAATTTGATTCTCCGTTTAGCTGTTATTGGAGTAGTCTGTGTGATTTTGGTTGTGATGGGAAATGTATTGGTTTATCTCTTTAACCCAACAATCAATAGAGCAGGTGATTTTTCTCAGTATCAAATTGATTTTGTAACAGAGATTACAACAATTGCTAACCTAGCAGATGTCTTGTCATACAAAAATGCTGGACAGGAATTGACCATTGTTAGCTCAAATAAAGCTATCCTAGATAAATTGAAACAGAGTCAAGAGGCTTTAAAAGGAATGCATTTTGTCGATTTACAAGATGTGCCATCGCTTTTGGAAAGAGATACAGTCCTTCTTGTTGAAGAGTACGGAGTGACTCGTTATAAGAAGTTTGAGCAAAGTCTTCAAATTCTCAGAAACTTAAATCGTTCTATCCTCGGTGTAGCAACCTTTAAATTATAAGCATTCTGATGCATCAGGTCTTCAAAGTTGGCTAAGAGCCGATTTTGAAGGCTTTTTCTATTTGTTAGCAGAAATTTTCTTTTATACTCAATGAAAATCAAAAATCAAACTAGGAAGCTAGCCGCAGGTTGCTCAAAACACTGTTTTGAGGTTGCAGATAGAGCTGACGTGGTTTGAAGAGATTTTCGAAGAGTATTAGAGTCTTCTACAGAAGTTACCCTATGGAAAATCTATCCCGACAGAGGAGCCTTCTTTTGATAAAATCGTAAAAATCTAGTATAATAGATAGAACTGAAAGTATGAGGTTACTAGCAATGAAAATGAAACAAATTAGTGATACAACTTTGAAAATCACGATGTCTTTAGAAGATTTGATGGATCGAGGAATGGAGATTGCTGACTTTCTCGTTCCTCAGGAAAAAACAGAAGAGTTCTTTTATGCTATCTTGGATGAGTTAGAGATGCCTGATAGCTTTCTGGATACAGGCATGTTGAGCTTCCGTGTGACTCCAAAACCTGATAAGGTAGATGTCTTTGTAACTAAATCAAAGATTGACCAAAATCTAGATTTTGAAGACTTATCGGATTTGCCAGATATGGAAGAATTGGCTCAAATGTCTCCAGATGAATTTATCAAAACCCTGGAAAAAAGCATCGCAGACAAAACCAAGGATGATATCGAAGCCATTCAATCTCTAGAGCAAGTCGAAGCCAAGGAAGAAGAGCAGGAGCAGGAACAACAAGAAGTTGAAAGCAAGAAAGAGCCTTACATCTATTACATCCTTTCTTTTGCTAAGTTGGCTGACTTGGTGGCTTTTGCCCAGACAGTGACTTTTGAGATGGAAACTTCTGAACTCTACAAGATGAATGGGCGCTATTATTTGACCATTTTAGTGGATATTGAAAATCATCCAAGTCCATATCCAGCTTGGCTGTTGGCCCGTATGCGCGAGTTTGCGGACGATAGTGATATCAGTCGCTCTGTTTTGCAAGAGTATGGCCAAGTCTTGATGAATCACGATGCAGTGCTGAATTTGCAAAAGATTGGATAATCATTTCTGGAAAGCTATTTTCAGATTTTAAGGAGAGCGAATCGTCTGATTCGTTTTTTCTTTTTATACTGAAATAGTGATTTACTATAATAGGAATTTTCACAAAATTCTGTTATAATGGCTATATTAGAAAATTTCGAGGAGACAAACATGACAGTTAAAATTGCTTTACTAGGATTTGGTACCGTTGCAAGTGGTGTGCCTTTCCTCCTAAAGGAAAATGGAGAAAAAATCAATCAATCAGCACATTCAGAGATTGAAGTTGCTAAGGTATTGGTCAAGGATGAAGATGAAAAGAATCGCTTGCTTGCAGCAGGAAATGACTTTAACTTTGTAACCAATGTGGATGATATTTTGTCAGACCAAGCCATTACCATCGTAGTGGAATTGATGGGGCGTATCGAACCTGCTAAAACCTTTATCACTCGTGCCTTGGAAGCTGGGAAACACGTTGTTACTGCTAACAAGGACCTTTTGGCTGTCCATGGTGCAGAATTGTTAGAAATCGCTAAAGCTAACAAGGTAGCACTTTACTACGAAGCAGCAGTAGCTGGTGGTATTCCAATTCTTCGTACCTTGGCAAATTCCTTGGCTTCTGATAAAATCACGCGTGTGCTTGGTGTCGTTAACGGAACTTCTAACTTTATGATGACCAAGATGGTCGAAGAAGGCTGGTCTTACGATGATGCTCTTGCGGAAGCACAAAGACTAGGTTTTGCAGAAAGTGACCCTACAAATGACGTAGATGGGATTGATGCCGCCTACAAGATGGTGATTTTGAGCCAATTTGCCTTTGGCATGAAGGTTGCCTTTGACGATGTAGCCCACAAGGGAATCCGCAACATTACACCAGAAGACGTAGCTGTAGCACAAGAGCTTGGTTATGTAGTGAAATTGGTTGGTTCTATTGAGGAAACTCCTTCAGGAATTGCTGCGGAAGTAACTCCAACCTTCCTACCTAAAGCGCACCCACTTGCTAGTGTGAATGGGGTAATGAACGCTGTCTTTGTAGAATCTATCGGTATTGGTGAGTCTATGTACTACGGACCAGGTGCTGGTCAAAAACCAACTGCAACAAGTGTTGTGGCGGACATTGTCCGTATCGTTCGTCGCCTGAATGATGGAACCATTGGTAAAGACTTCAACGAATACAGCCGTGACTTGGTCTTGGCAAATCCAGAGGATGTCAAAGCAAATTACTACTTCTCAATCTTGGCACCAGACTCAAAAGGTCAGGTCTTGAAGTTGGCTGAAATCTTTAATGCCCAAGATATTTCCTTCAAGCAAATCCTCCAAGATGGAAAAGAGGGTGACAAGGCGCGTGTCGTTATCATCACACACAAGATTAATAAAGCCCAGCTTGAAAATGTCTCAGCTGAATTGAAGAAGGTTTCAGAATTCGACCTCTTGAATACCTTTAAGGTGCTAGGAGAATAAGATGAAGATTATTGTACCTGCAACCAGTGCCAATATCGGGCCAGGATTTGACTCGGTCGGTGTAGCTGTAACCAAGTATCTTCAAATTGAGGTCTGTGAAGAACGAGATGAGTGGCTGATTGAACACCAGATTGGCAAATGGATTCCCCACGATGAGCGTAATCTCTTGCTCAAAATCGCTTTGCAAATTGTACCAGATTTGCAGCCAAGACGTTTGAAAATGACTAGTGATGTTCCCTTGGCGCGTGGTTTGGGTTCTTCTAGCTCTGTTATTGTTGCTGGGATTGAACTAGCCAACCAATTAGGCAATCTTAACTTATCTGACCATGAAAAGTTGCAGTTGGCGACCAAGATTGAGGGACATCCAGATAATGTGGCTCCAGCCATTTATGGTAATCTCGTTATTGCAAGCTCAGTTGATGGACAAGTTTCTGCTATCGTAGCAGACTTCCCAGAGTGTGATTTTCTAGCCTATATTCCAAACTATGAATTGCGTACTCGAGACAGCCGTGGCGTCTTGCCTAAGAAATTGTCTTACAAGGAAGCTGTTGCAGCTAGTTCTATCGCCAATGTGGCGGTTGCTGCCTTGTTGGTAGGAGATATGGTGACAGCTGGTCAAGCAATCGAGGGAGACCTCTTCCATGAACGCTATCGTCAGGACTTGGTGAGAGAATTTGCGACGATTAAGCAAGTGGCCAAAGAAAATGGTGCCTATGCAACCTACCTCTCTGGTGCTGGGCCGACAGTTATGGTCTTGGCTTCTCATGACAAGATACCAACGATTAAGGCAGAATTGGAAAAGCAACCTTTCAAAGGAAAACTTCATGACTTGAAGGTTGATACCCAAGGTGTCCGTGTAGAAGCAAAATAAAGAATAGAAGATAGGATGGGGAAACTCTCGACCAGAGGGCTTCCTATCCTTTTTTTGAAAAGAAG
>NZ_JBBJZX010000037.1:0-18891 GCF_038148935.1 Streptococcus pseudopneumoniae
GGCCGTCTGAGCGATGGCACTCTTGACATTCTTGTCAAAGAATTGAGTCAGCGCCCCTTGATTGTTCTGCTGGATTTTCCCCCAAAGAGTGCTGTTTGGGTCTTTCAGTTCTATTTCAATAGAACGCATATCCTTGAAGAGACCTGACAGGGTACGTTGCGTGACAGTAGGCTCCACGAAGCTAGTCGGAAAATCCCCCTGTTCCAGCTGGATATCCGTCAGCACCGTATCACCCACACAACCCATATGATGGAGTTTCAGCAGTTCATCTCGTGTCCGTGGCTGAAATACCTTGTAATACCTCCCGCTATGCTCAAGAGCAGGCGAACGAACGTTTTGAATGGTTATGTCCATGTGTTACTACCTTTCCTCGTAAAACGTCATGTAAATATCTGCATTTCGTGTATCAAATAACCTTTGAGCTTCATTAAAATCACCTGGGCTTTTTAGTTTAGCAATAACGTGAGAATTTCCATATCCTGCTCTCAAGGTGATTGCTATAAGTCTTTCGCTCCGACCTATATAAGCAACTTTTGGAAACGAAATATCCCTAAACGCATCACTGTAATTAAAAATATTCATTTCACTTGAATAGTAATTGTGTGAAACAGTCCCCATAAATCCCAAGTAAGGCACTATTGTTTTTCTTTTCTCCCAAACCAACTTATCACCTACATAACGCTGAGTGATTTCCTTGCCACCCACGTAAATTCCTTCTCTAGCCATACTACCTCCTATTGACTAAAAATATCGTAGATAGTATTACTATCCTTGTTAGGAATCGCATCATACTGAGATCTTGTACCAGACCAATACTTCATCGGTTGCCCACCATTCTGGTTGATGATGTTTTGACCGGGCGCTCCGTCACGGCCTCTAGCTCCATCAGCGCCCCTAGCACCCGTCGCACCAGTCAATCCTCTAGGCCCTTGAATGCCCTGCAGTCCTTGTTGCCCTCGTTCACCTTGGACACCCTGCGGACCACGCAAACTTTCCCTCTGTTGGCTGGTCAATGCTTCAAACCGCATAACACCGTCCGCTCCTCGTGGTCCTGTTTCCCCACGTTCTCCACGGTCACCTTTGGGACCAGTTAGATATTGCAAAGCTGAGAAACGGTCACGGCCATTTCCGACCTTGACTTTGCCTGTGTCACTTTCTACCCCTAGCTCTCCGTCAAGCAAGACCAGAGTGCTACTTGCCCAATCACTCGCAGACATACGCTTGTGTTGTACCCTTACTGGAATTGTTTCCGTCATGTTCTACCTCCATCAAAAATAAAAGTTGGACTCTCGCTCCAACTCCCCTCATATCTAGCATTTTGCCCATCAGCAACCGTCTTATAGACTGGCGCTAGTTCAATCCGTCTTGTCTGATTATCAATCGTCAAAGACTGCTCTACGTTCTGATACCAGTCCCCTGAGAAGGTCAGACGATAGGCACCGTAGTAGACCGCTAAGACCTGCTCCTCTTTCTGGACAAGGTCTTTATCAATCACTGGCATGACTGAATTAGCAGGCGCTAAATGAACGTGGCCACCATAAAACGGATTCTTATTGACTACCACAGTCACATCAGTCTTCCCGTAAGGCGTACAGGTTGCTGACCAGCTGATGACGTACTGCTTACCAAGTTCAAAGCCCTCTCCATTGTGACCGACTTCTACGAAATCCGTTCCATAACTGATTTTCTTAGCCGTACCACCATTCAAGCGGTTCTTGTTGTACTGGGTATTTCCGTCACCACCAATCAAGCTCGCATTGACCCTTGCAGTCTCGCTGACCTGTTCCAGTTTCTTGCTTAATTCAGCGATTGAGTCCGCATCACTCATCAGTTCTTCACGGATACGCTTCACGAACTCAGGACGCTCTTTCTCTATCTCCTCATGGATTTTAGCGCCCATTTCTTCGGCATTTGCTTTGTATTTTTCGATTGCATCATCAATCACTTTTTTACGTTTCTCAAACTCTGCTTCAAAGGCCGCGTCTGCTGCTTCTATCTGTGCTTGGATTTTCGCTTCAATGCCATCTTGTTGCTTAATCTGCTTGGTAATCGTACCCTCGTAAGAATACTGAGTATCGTTTCCAGCCTTACTATCTGCACTGATACGACCTCTCAGACCGCCTTTAAAAGTAAAGCTCTGACTTAACACAGGAACTTTAAAGGTTTCTTTCTTGTTGGTCTGAATGGTTACCCACTGCCCAACCTCAAGTAACAAATGTCCTTGGTAGTTGAGATTATACGGATAGTAAGTTAGGTTTTTCAGTTTGTAATATAAGTCATTTAAAGCGCTCTGGGTCATGAAAACATTGTCCAGTTCCAAAGACCGACCTGTCTTCATACCGACCGTCAGAGACTTCTTATCTGTCTTACAAGTGATACCAGCTATCTGATACTCAATCTCGCTCTTGGTCAAGCCATGCAAGAAGTAACTATCTGCGTTGATCGTGATATTTGACTCAGTTAAATCACGGATTTCCATCTTGCCTTCTCTGTTGAAGAAGCAAGACATCCCAATCATCTGAGTCATGGAGCTTAACATATCCCTGAATGAAAGTTTCTTGCCTTCAGGAATTTGCTCGACATGGTAACGCATAGCACTGATTCCGAAATAGTCATTCGCTAACTCAATGCCAGTTTTTAGGCAGATTTCCTGAATAACCTCTCGTACCTCAGCCGGAAAATGCAAGTCCGTCACATACTCACGATTGAGCTTAAACATACCGTCCATGAGCTCCAGCGTGGTAGTGTTTCGGTTTCGGTCAATCTCAATATCGTTGATGAAGTATTCCCCCATCTTGACCCACTGGTAGGTATCCCCAACAAGTAGACCAATCTCAGGGTGTAGAATATCCAGCTTATTGAACGTGGTAATGATACTGGTAAAGGTAATCTTACCGCTACCAGCGCACGTTCCACCGGGCTTGTATGTATCTCCCTTGATGTAGCCATACTCAAAACTAGCTTCTTTGATGTCCCGTGAAACATAATCACCAACACGGATAGCCAGCGTCCTTTCCTTGGCAAACATGGCTCTGTCAAATTGTCGTCTGGTTAAAGCGTCCATTTTCTTACCTCTCTATCAGATTAAATTTAGCGCCAGACCAAGGTTTAAACTTCTCAGTAAAGGTATAGCTTGGAGCCGTTCTATCGCCTACATAGAAAGTCTTTGTGACTTGGCCATCCATGGGGTCTGGATAAGATACCTCAAAAAATTCAGATGATACAGCATGTAAAAGCTGACTCATTTCTTCCTGAGTCAGCATGCCCCATTCACAGTCTAACTTACGCTTAGTCGTAATACGGTCTCGCACCATGTCTCCATTGGCGTTACGTCCTGTTTCTCCATCGATGTCTTGAATACCGACCTGAAAAGATTTGG
Organism: Streptococcus pseudopneumoniae; assembly: GCF_038148935.1. Taxonomy (GTDB): domain Bacteria; phylum Bacillota; class Bacilli; order Lactobacillales; family Streptococcaceae; genus Streptococcus; species Streptococcus pseudopneumoniae_U. The sequence continues at coordinate 3,380 of NZ_JBBJZX010000037.1, forward strand.
GAGGCTTCACAGCCACCCCATTGATTGTCAATTGTGCCATTTAACCTCCTAAATCTTGAGCAAGGTTTGACCTGCTCGTTCATGTTCTTTGTTAATTTCTTGGATTGCTACCCGTCCGAACTCATGGCCTGCGATTTGGATAACGATGTCGCCATCACCAGAAAATCCACCTTGTGGACTTACACCAGCCATGGCATTTACTACCGCACTGCTGACAACTCGCCCAAGTGTTTGGATAAATCCTGTATTTTCAAGTGGTACGACCGCCTCTTTACCTGCTTCACCAATCATGGCAATTGTTGGACTATCGACGATACCACCGCGGGCAAGACGTGGGAGGCTGACTGTACTTACACTACCAATCCATCCGAGACCAGGTAAGTTTCTAACAACATCTAAAACACCGTTAATCATGCCGATAAATCCATTAACCACATTCTCAATAGTGTCAAGAACCGCATTAACAGCACTCTTAAACGCTCCACCTACTGCCTCACCGACCATCTGACCAGCATTAACGAAGATACTTTTGACAGTATCCCAAACGCCTTTAAAGAAGTCTCCGATAGAGCTAAAGGCATTTTTAACAGCGTCAAAAGCTTTTCCGAATATATCGCCAAACCAGCTTGCTACTTTGGAAAGCGCATTAGTCACATCTGCCCATCTCTCGCCAAACCATGAACCTAGTTTGCTAAAGATGTTGGTTAAGCCAGTCCATGCTTTTTGGAACATATCCGTAAACCATGCACCGATATTAGCCAAAGCACTAGTCACATCTGCCCAACGTTGTCCGAACCATGAGCCGATTGGTGTGAAGATATTAACGATAGCGTCCCACGCACCTTGGAACTTTTCTCCAAACCAAGACCCGACACCAGAAAAGATAGCTACAATTGCGTCCCAAATGCTTTTGAATATTGCGACAACAACATCCCAAAGAAGTTTCAATACACCAGATACAAGATCAATAATGCCACCAAAGACGCTAACTACTATATCTTTTAATCCGCCAAATATACTCAAAAATCCTTCTTTGATTTTTTCGCCATCTCCGGTTAAAAGTCCTGTAAGTACATCAAATACCCCTTTGATGATATCAGCAATACCACCAATCACATCAGAGATAGTGTTAAACAAAACACGCCAAACTTCTCCTATGTATTCAATTGCAGGGGCTAGTACAACCGTTAACTTTTCTACAATAAAGGAAATAACTGGGCCGAAAACTTCATTTATCGCTTTAGAAAAGTCGGCAAAACTTCCAATCATGCCACCTATTTTTTCTAAAGCTGGTTCAATATGGTTTTTGATTGTATCGGCGAAACCGTGACCTATCTTTTCAAGGACAGGTTGGATATTATCATTCCATCCATTAACAAAAGTACCGACTACATCTGACATCAAGGCGGAACTTGATTCAAACAAAGGTTTTATATGCTCATCGTATACTTGATTAACACTTTCAAAAAGTTTCTTCATTGAGCTTGATAAAACTTGAGCAATAGGCTCTACAGCTTTAAAAAGACCCGTAAACATTTCTGTTATGCCAACCTGATTTTCGGTGATAGTCTCTTCAATAGCACCGATAATATCTCTTGTGTATTTAGCGGTGACTTCTTGCACGCCCATAAAAGCGTATGTAAAGGCGCTGATTAACCCTGCGCCCATATTTGTAGCAGGTTCGCTTGTGATTGAGTCGTAGAAGATTTGTCCGATACTTTGAGCAATATTTCCGACACTTTCAACGATTTCCCCACCGATATCAAACATACGGATTAACCATGCTTTGATATCTAGTTTAGTTTCATTAAGTGATTTATTCAGACTTTCAGCGATAAAGACGGCAATACCCATGATTACGTTAGCGAGAGCGCCCGTCGTTTGTCCCAAAGCAAAAGCTAGTTTTTCTCCAAACCTTGCTGCTGCTTGTAAAACTGTACCATCTTCAAAGATATCTTTAATAGATTGCCAGATACCTTGTAGTGCATTCTTTAATCTTTCAATACTATCCCATCTAAATGATAGAGAGAAACCTTTTTTAAATAAGTCCCAAAGTTTTTTTAGGTAGTCAAACAACCCTTTCAGCTTATCTCCTAGACCATCGAAAATGCTCTTGAATTGGTTGTCCATGTCGGTCAACTCGACTTCTGGCAAGATGTCTTTGAAAGGTCCGCCACCGCCTCCCTTTCCTTTACCACCTTTGCCACCGCCTCCACCGCCAGAACCGCCTGCATCGTCGTCTTTTGGTTTTTGCAAGATGTTAATCTCATCAAATCCCATTAGACCTAGCAATTCTTTAGCGGCCTTCTTAGCATTTTTGGCCGAGTCTCCAAGGTTATCAGCAAGCCCTCCTGCTGAATCTCCAGCGTCATCTACTGCGTCAGCAAGGTCTCCTGCTCCGCCTGCAGCGTCTTTCATGGCGTTACCCATGTCTCCAACTGCTCCACCGACACCATCTTTCACTGTTGCTTTCTTGTTGAACATCAAAGCGATAAACTCAGCTAGTTTTGCCGTAACGTTCTTCAAAACCATAGCAAAAGAGTTCAAGACAGGCATAATGGCATTGATAATCGGTAACATAGAGTTACCAAGGTTCAATGCTGCGTCCTTCATCAGCGACTTAAACAGGCTGATACTACCGTTGACTGAGTTGGATAAGGTATCTCCATACTTGGCTGTAGCCTGTTCCAGAATAGCCATAAGGCGGATTTGTTGCTGGGTTTGGTAATCCAACTGTTGCCAGCTTTGTCCGTTTGCGAACTTCTTGAAGGCTTCAGTGGACTCAATCATAGCTACATTGACGTTGATTCCTAGGTCTTCTATCGCTTCCGTGTTCCCTAGTAAACCTGAGCGAATCCGCTCCATAACGTCTGTAATCGTGCGCCCTGAACCTTCAGCAACAACTGCCGATGTCTGCAACATCTTAGCAGTATAGGCGCTTAGCTTGTTGGTATCTTTTATAAATCCAGAAAATAAGTTTGAGTAGACTGCACCGTAGTTGGTCGCCTCACCCACACCCATGTTCATAGCGTTGGCGTTATCGTTAACCCATTTTAAGAAAGATTGCGAACTCTCGCCCATCTGTCGCTTGATTTGGTTCATAGACGCTGCTACTTCAAGAGCCGTCTGCGTTGAATACATCCCAACATCAAGCAATTTCTTACCAAGGATTGCAAAACCAGCGAACTTAGCTAGCTTGCCAAACGCACTACCGATTGAGCTCGACTGTTCACGAACTTTAGCAGTGGCATTCTTCACTTGGTCAGATGTCCCCTTGACCTGATTCTCGACTTCTTTCATCTTCTTCCTGAAAGGCGCTATCTCAGCGTCAATCATGACTTTCAATTCGTCAAGAGTTGCCATTCATTTCCTCCTTCCTTTTGCGATTATGTCTTTCTGCAAATTCACGCATTCGTTCCTTATGTAGCAAAAGCGCTTGTCTCTGCCGTTCCTGTTCTACCGCTTGTTGCTCTTCTACAAATAACTCAGGCGCATATTCCCAGAACTCAAAGACCTTGGCATCTTTGGATAACAATAAGGAAACGTGGTTAGATATCATCTGCGAAAGTCTGTATGAGTCAATAATCTTCTCTTTACGCTCTCGGATTTTGACACGGTTGTAGCTTTCTATCATTTCTCTGATTTCTAGCACCGTCAAATCCCAAAAATCAAGAGGCTTGCCCCCGATGTCCAAAAACATAGGGTAAAGCCTCTCAATAATCTGCGTTACCGTTAAGATTACTCGACTACTGTCATTTTCTTCTTGGAAGTTTTCTTGTCCTTGCTTCCTCGTGGAGTAAAACCCGATACTTCAAAGAGTGGCATTAAAACCTCTGACATGAAGGTCGTTTGGTCTCCACCGTTATCGACATATTCATCGTATAGATCATAGACATCCTTAAGGGAATACCCATGTTCATACTGCTGCAAGGCTCCGTGAACTAACAACAACATAACTTTTAAAGGCGGTAAAGTGAACTCTTCGCCAGCTTCAGGCATAAAAATCTTTAACAAGTTCATGCCGATTTTTTCTTCCACAGTTGCAGCTTGATGAGATGTCAAACGTAGCTTCAACTCTTTTTCATCAGTAACTTTCCAAGTTGTGTATTTTAACGCCATTTAATTAACCTCCAAGACCGTCTACAAATTCCAACTCTGACTGCAAAGCAATTTTAAGGGTGAACTCGATAACGGCATTGACACCGCCACCGCCAAGCTTAACAGATACTTGACCTTCAAAATGAACTTTAGTGTTGTCTGGGTAAGTTTGTTCAAAGAAGAGTTTCGTCTTGTTGTCTGCCGCTTTACGCAATACGCGATAAGGTGCGGTTTCTCCGTCGTTCTTATAAGCGAATTTGTACTCCAATTCCCCTGCGTCGCCAATACCGAATTCATACTTTTTAACTTTGTCTTCAAGAGTAGTGTTCTCTACTTTTTCAGGCTCAATACCAAACTCTGGTACTTCTTTCAACCCAGCAAGTTTAGTATAAGTTCCTTTAGCTGTACCATAAGCTAACGTAATTCCATTTGCTAACATGTTTAATTCTCCATTCTAAATTGAAAAACAAGCTCTGAGTGTAAGTCAACAACACCTTCAAAACGCATGACCTTATGTCTCAAATGTGACGGGTCTGGTACGTCTTGGCAGTCGGTTCTTCGCAAACCTAAAGACTCAAAAATCTGATTGATTTTAACAGCTAACTCACTAGTGCTGGTATCATCAAAGATATCCACCTTGTAGCGGATAGATGATTTTTGTTCCTGGTCGTCAAACCACTCTCCGGGCTTGTTTTGTTCTTCCAAAAAAATAACGACTGGAAAAGTCTCCCAATCGCTAGGATAAGTATCAGTCACATTATCTGCGACCTTTTGCAATTCTTTATAAATAACAGGCTTGATATTGATCATTTTATTTGTTCTCTTATCTTTCTACGCACATAATTCGAAATATTCTTAGACACACGCTCTTGATTGTCTCTCAAAGCTGGATAAAGATAAGGCTGTGCAGGTTGACCATACATCTTGTAGAACTCCCCAATCTTTTGAAAGTGGTAAGGCCCTACATTGATTTGGTCTTCATGCACATACCACGGACTAGAGCGATAAGTCACGCTGACTTCTGGAGAGATACCAGAATGGCTAGCCTGACCCTTGGGTCCTGTTCCAAACTCAACATAAGGAGCATAGTGTAGATTTGTGTAAACCTCACCTATAGCCTTATCTCCGTCCATTTTAACCCTAGTCTTGATACTGTTTCTAAGTTCTCCATTGTTGCCTGGTGCTAGTCTTTTAGCATCAGCTTGGACAACCTTTATAGCAGCATTGTGTACCGCACGTAAGACGATATCCTCGCCAGTTTTTTTACTAGCCAATCGTCTACATTTAGCTATGAGCCTATCTGCCCCTCGTAGCTCTGACACGCTCTAACTCCAAAACTTGATGATATGTGTAGACCTTTTTAGAGATAACCCTGTGAGTCACTTCCGTCGGGCTATCGATACACACACCATCTTTCACTTTGATAGTAGCTGACTTGTTGGCATTTGCGTTCAAAATATCATTGACACGCTCACCATACATCTCAGATTGTAGCTTACTGCTAGCTGGCCACAACTCAAGGCGGACTGTCTCAGCTTCCTTGGCATATCCTTCTTTTACGACGCCTTCCTCTGTGACAGTCTTTTCAAACCGTCGCATTGGATAAGGTTTCAGTCTACTCTGCTTCAAAAACATGGCCTGCCACCCTTGCTAATCTGTGCATGCGTATACGCTGTAAAAGACCCGTAGACAGGCCGTTTTCTCCGTAGACTACTGCTATACCACCCTCGGTTCTGGAATGCTCTCCTTCCGCTCCTGAGCGGTTGTGGAGTTCGATAGCAACCTCAGGTATTAAGCGACTTAAAGCAGGTGTCAAAGATGTGCGATTCGTCTCTGACAAGATAAGATTTGTAGCCCTCGTTTGGAGCAACATGAGAAGCTGAGTATCTTCTTCGCCTGTTAATTTCTTCAGCAACTCTATAGACATATCAATCCTCTTCTAAAAACTCAGGCTCAGGGAGAATTTCCTCAAGAACGTCTGAGATAGCGACACCATTGCTGGCGAAATTATCTGCCAGCTCGGCATAGCGCTCCTCAGTAATCTCAAGTTCCTCTCCTGCCAGTCGTTTCACATTTAATTCCCAGTCATAGAAATCTTGTTTGATTTTAAATCTCACTTTTTAAATCCTCCAACACCTCTACAATTTTAGCTTTTGATAACTTATAGGCACCAGTTATGCCAGCTTCTTTAGCTAGATTCTTCAACTCTTCTAAAGTCTTATTTTCTAAATCAGAATACTGGCCAGCTTGCTCCTCTTGGATATAATGACGTCGTAGCAATAAGCTCATATCATCACCTCTTACTCACCGAATTTTACAACTCGTGTAGGGTCGTATAGGTAAACACCATAGTGTTTGTCACCAGTGATAACCGTTGTCTTTTTAAGGATGTCACGGTCTGTTTCGATAGCCACATCACGTTTTAGCATGATAACAAACGCACCATATTTATTGGCATCATCTGTCTGAGTCTGGCTAGGAGACACTTTGACAAGGAAACCTTTACCTTCTTCAACTTTTTTAGAGCGGACGATTTGCACACCAGCAACTTCACCAAAGGTCCCAGAAACAACCATATTTGCTCCAAGCTCTGAACCTTTAGTCCATTCTTTTGCTACGTCAGTTTTTAGCTTAGTAGCATCTTTAGGGTTGATGATAGCAACATACTGTGCATCTTCTTCATCCTCAAAAATATCAAGAGCCTTATCAATTGCCTCAAGAGTTGTTGGAGTTTCTGCAACGTGCTGTGTTGCAGTCTTAGCCACCGCTACCAAATCATCATCAATCTTGTTAGCAATAGCCAAACCAAGCTGGTAAGTGGCTTGACCTAGTGGGTCACCAAGACCTGACAAAAGAGCTTCATCGGTAATTTCATAACCTTTAGCAGCCTTTTTGATGGTCATAGTGGTCTTTTTAGTAGTCAATTGGTCTGGAGAAATAGCTTGACCTTCTCCAACCTCAGTCGCATCTCCTGCATACTCCCACGCTGGAACTGTTAAAGTGTTCCCTGGTTGGCCTTGAAGTGCTGTTTCCACATAAGCCAGTGGAGTGAATTTAATCAATTTAGGTAGTTTAGCGGAAACCATGTCCGCCATTACTTCTGGGTTAACCATAGTGGCTAATTTAGTTTGTCCTGCTGTCATTTATTTTAACCTTTCAATTTCTTATAGAGTTCTGGGTTCTTTTGATAGAGTTCATTTCGACTCTGATAACCCATACGAGCAAATTCTTCTTTTGTGACACCGTCGCTGTCAACTGGTGCTTGCTTCATTGGAGCTCCGCCTTTTAGCTTTTCTTGCACGCCTTTCTGCACAGCTTGTTCCCATGATTTCTGCAATACTGCTACGGACTGCGATACCGTCTCTGCGCTTGTCAAATCAACTACATTTACTAACTCAACAGGTAAGTCACGTTCACTTAGCATTGCTTTAGCCTCTGCGGTCAATTCCTTACGAGCAATAGCCTTTTCACGGTCAGCTAGTTCTTGCTCACGCTGATCCAACTGATATTTCTGTTTTTCATCAGCGTTCATCTTGGCAAGTTTCTTAGCTTCGTTTTCTCTAGCTTCTTGCTCTGATTTCCACTTGGCAAACTTCTTATCGATGATAGCGTCGACGTCTGCGTCTGTGTACTTCTTCTCGTCTTGCGGTTGTGGTGCAGGTTCTGCAGGTACCTTTTGTTCTTCAACCGTTTCGACTGTTTGTGTTTCTTCGTTCATTGCGAACCTCCTATTTTTAAAGTCGTCCCCGACTGTAATTTCCATAGCTTTTAGTGTCTTCAATGCTTGGACAATATAAAAACCGTATGGAATCCCGTACGGTTAGAGCATAAGAAAACCGCCTCGATTTCGATGCGGTTAGGGCATAATTAAATAAATAGTAGTCTAAAGGTTTCACGGCCTTTAGGTGTGATTAGGGTCTGTGTGCCAGACCATTGTGTTTTTTCGTTGAGTGTTTCCTTGACCTCAAACAAACCATCGTTTTTATTGGCTGTTGGTTGGAGCTTACCTTTCTTATCTCGGTAGATGTATTTTTTCTCCATCAAGAAGTCAATAAACTTACGTTCTTTTATTTTTAATTGTTTTGCTGTTTCTCTGAAGCTGGTCAGTAAGTTTCTATCTACCAGTTCATCGAAATAGTCTGCTTTCGGCTTCATTATGGTATTTTCAACGGAAAGTACAGCTTTTTCAGCTTCCAAGTGTTTAATGACTGCTTCTTTTTCTTTTAGTTGATTACCAGCCATAAGGAGCAAGTCTGCTAAGGCTTGTTTGTTGTGCGTGATATTATAGGCCACTTGGTCGGTCATATAAGCGCCATGCTTACGAATAGATGGCAGAACTTCGCTAGTGACCCAATCAGCAAATTTCTCTGCTTCTGGTTTGCGAGATTGAAAAACAAGTTTATAGAAATTCGCTTCGTTGATAAAGTTGGCTTGTTGAGTTCGTCCTAGACTGTCGATGATGTCACTAGTAGTGACGCCATCTTTATTTAATCTTTCAATCGTTTTACGAGGATTGCTTAAATCTAGAATTTGGCAACAATCATTAAGATTAAAATAAATCTGATTATCGATAGTTGCCGTTCTTACTTCTCCGAATTGTTCGTTTTTAAAAATTTGTAGTTCCATTTTTATGCTCCTAGTTAAAAATTTTACTTCCTAAGATTTCTGCTTTATCTGTTGAGTTCATCAAAATAAAAGCAATTTCATCTAGTGTTGAATGAAGTAAACCGAATTGTTCATTAAAAGTATCAAAGAACTTTTTAGACATCTCTTTAAAAGCTGTCTCATCCTTAAGTTGAACCCAAGCCAAGGTTTCTGTCATATTGGTTGCCATTTCAACCGTTCTTCGAATATCTGCAAGCTCGTAGCCTAGATGAGTCAATTGTTCTTCTGTTAATTCAATTTTTGCCATAATAAAAACTCCTTTGCGGTATGACAAAGAAGCTCTTTTCTGATATAATGATTTCAGAAAGAGTTTCTTTCGAGCGATAACGTATAATCTCAACTTTGGCGAGGAGGATTATGCGTTATTTATTTTTTTCAAGACCTAAAACTAATTTTATGCCTTTTCTAACCACTTCTGTACGAGTGGTCTTTTTTTGTAAGCAATAATCTTCCAAATGTTTATTCAACTCTGAGTCGATTCTTGCTTTAACTTCGACATTCAACGGTTTTTCGCTTTTTGGTCTTCCGGTTCGTGGACTCATTTCATCACCTACTTTCTGTGCCACAACAATATATTACAACTTGTGCCACAAAAAGTCAAGAGGTTTTTTGAAAAAAATTAAAAATAAGAAAAGCACTTAGATTCCTCTAGGTGCTTTTGATTGTTAATAAGCAAATTCAAGTTTATCCAAAACCGTAAGAAAATTTATCTGGCAACTCTTTACCCAGTTTAATACTTTTAGTTAAAGTATCTTTTACAAACGAAGCGAATTGTCCTAAATCATCTCCTGTATAGCTATATTTTAAAGTGGTTTTATCAACTGTTGCAATACCTTGACATTCTCCACTAACAGCAGAATATTGTCTCATAGCAGTACCATCTTCTATTTTACGCATAGTAATAATTTGTTTATCAATCTTCGCCATTTTCGCTTGCCTCCTGATAATTAAATTTTAGGTTAGCCCTTTTATGAGCTTCATCATAATCCATTTTTAACTGATTCATGTAATATGATTCAAGGCTTTCGTGCTGTAGCATCAATATATCGTATTTCTTTGGATTACCCAAGTATAATCTTTGAAAACTTTGAGCCATGTCATAGTGCGGATAAAAGTTCATCATCCTCTCTTCAAAAGCTTCAAAATCCCACAGCAAATACTGGTTATCTAAAATATGCTCTAACGCTTCTGATACTGTAGAATGAGAAAGTTTGCTACTTTTTACCATTTTTTCTACAACATCTGCACGATTCGAATTTTTCAGTTGCTCATAGTATCTTATCGCAAAATCACTTTTTTGCTTTTCTACATCTCCGCGAGCCTCACTTATTGAACCGCTAGAGACTAAAGAGTCCAACTTATCCATACCCTGATTATACACCTTTTCCCCGTCTTTCGCAACATACTTGCTATACCACTCTTTATAAGTCATATCAGCAGGTACTAGCTCGGTCTTACCTGTTTCTGGATTCCTTGCTCTGCGCTTCAGCTTGCTGTAGTCTGCGTCCTCATCGTATCCGACAGTAGTAGACCTACACCAAGGGTGCATAGGCGGACAATTGACACCAGGGACAGCCTTATCCCTATCATAGACCTGATTGTCATGCTCCTGACAAATGCGTGATGTACGCTTGTCTAAGACGGCTACAAAGATATACTTCTCTATGTCTGCTTCTTCATAGCTGAGTAGTTCCATTTGGTTATGAAAAAAGGCTGATTCTGTCCGAACCAAACGCCTTGCATCATTCTGACCTACATTGAACCTCTCATCAATTGCTTGTGCAGTCTCTCGTGTTCCTCGGCCAGTCATGAGGCTGATGAGGAGTTCATCTTTTATGCTGGAAGTAAGCTTCCCTGTATTCTTCCAGATGTCTGTAGAGTACGTACTTCCATCTCCTACCCAACTAAAAGACTGTAGATGTTTAATCTCGCTCTCAGGAAGCCCAGAAAAGCCATATGCCAGCCCTGTCTGCTGTTGCAGGTCAAAGGTAGCCTTGTAGTAACTATCCTTCATCAGGTCGCTATAAAAGGCGTCTGAACCCGTCTTCTCTGAATGATAGATAGATTCACGCATACGATCTAAATCGTCGCTCAAACGCTCTAGGCGCTTCATGCGGAAAGAATAAGCTGGGCTGTCTAAGTCAGCCAGTAGCCTTTGGATATTCGGGTCATTCGGTCTTGCTTCAAGCACCTTACGAAGTTCGTTCAAGTTTTTCTTGTCTTTCATGTTCTTCAAGACTTGTCTAGCATCTACCTGACTTAAACCATAATCCCGTTGGAACTTATCAAAAATCTTATTGACTTCCTTATCCAAGTAAGTCTTGGCTTCCTGATAGACCTTATCGAACTGGTCTGCCTGCTTTTCGGCCTTGTCCATCTGCTGGTAAATCAGATTGGCTTTCCTCTTCGCCCAATACTCCTGATTCTTCATCCTCTACCTCGTCTTCGGGTTTCGTGTTGTCTTTGTTGAACATCGGCATGTCTTCCATGTTCTTCTTTTTCTCTTCTTCCAAGGCTTCCAATTCAGCATCAGGGTCTTCCACAAACGGCAAGAGAGAAATAAGCTGCCTATTGGTCACTTTACCTTCCAAATTGTTCACAATCTGAGAGATTTCCAGCAAGTTTTTAGGCAAACCACGGCTGAATTGTGGAACGATTGAATGAGACTCTAGTGCAATCTGTTTCATACCCAAGTAATGAGCAAAAATCGCAATACGCTGACGCAATCCTCGCTTATAGTTCGCTTCCTTGGTCTTAGTAATCATCTCAAGGCCCATCAGCTTAAATTCCATGGCTACGCCTGATGTATTCCCTGCGAAATTCTCATCAGTCAAATTAGGCACATGGCTAAATGTGTAGATGTCCTCTTTAAGAGCTGTACGCAAGATTTCCGTAGCACTTTCATCCAGCGTATTCTTCAAGAACTCGGCTCTTGCACTATCGCCCGGCAATTCCAAAAGACCTTCTTCAGAAAGAATCTTCATCGCTACCTTGGCATCTTCTGGAGTGTCTGCTAACTGTGTGCCATATAAGACAAGGATAGACTCTACTGCCTGCTCCTTGTCATTGACACGATTACCCATCAAGGAATTATAAGCGTCAATCAAGCTAATCTGTTGCTCGTAGTCGCCAATCGCAAAGTGATTGTTGCGATACTCGATAATCGGGATTTGACCAAGATTATGTTCTTCTACTTCCTCATTCTGTGTTGTTCCTGTGCTTGAATCACGCAGAACCATGTGATAGTGCAGATTTTCGGTAAAGACCTCTGCCTGATGCTTGGTAGTGTCTTTCGTATCATCTTCGACTTTATAGTAGTAGACCGCAAACAAAGGCTTCCGCTCAATGCTATCATCGTAGACCATGAAGGTGTTTTCTGGGTCAATACTAGTTGAGTCCAACTCAGTCAATCCCTCTTTAGCATAGATGTACTCGTAAGCACGACCATAGATGGCCATGTTCAAAGCATTCTGAGCATCTACTTGGTCAATCTCAGCGCCATCAAAGGCTGTAAGTAGTTCATCGATATCACCTTCAGCAGTGTTATTGTACTTGATAGGATTGCCCATAAAATAGCCCGTAGCCGTGTCTGCGATATCCTTGGCATGATTAGCTACCGTCTTGTAATTCGGTGCGTTCACGTTGCGTCTCGTGTGTTCTAAGATAGCATGCTCACCCAAGTAGTAGCTTTTAAGCTTCTTCAAACGTGAGCCTTCAGTGCTATGCTTCGTTATCAATTTATAAATCAGGTCTTTCTTCAAAGAACCTTCATCATATCCATCCCGTGGATAAGTTAAATATTCGTACATGTCTTTCCTCTCTATAGACCATAATCAGAACGCCTGCGGACAGTTGCTTTCCCACCTTCGATACATTGAAGGCTGTAACGTAAAGCGTCCATCAAGTGGTTGTTTTTATCCTCTGGCTTGTTCAACCAATTACCTTCTTTGTCTTGTTGATAACAATAGCTATAAAATTCATCCATAATGTTTTTACAGTCTGGATGCACATAAATAGCGTATCCTTGCAATTTGGATACGCCTGCCATGATACTATCCTTACCTTTTCGACTCTCTTTAATTCGGGTTATCCCATGCTCTGACCTTAATTCCTCAATCAATCGTAATTCAGCGCTATCAGCGATAATCCGTGAGCGATGATAACCTTTGTCTTTTATCATCTTTGCAACTTCTTTGGTTATCAATCCAACTTTATATGCCTCGTCAAAAACATAAATCTCTTTCGTTGTATCGTTTATGAGCGAACAACACAAAGCAGTTGGATCATGAGTGAAACCAAAGTCAAGACCGATACATAACTTATAAGCTGAATCTCGTAGTAGTTCATCTTTATTGAACTCCTTGACAGTCACGTTTTCATAGATTAAACCTTCAGCAACTCCCCATTCGCCATCGCAGACGATTCTAGCACGTCTAGGGTTCGTATGATACAAATCCTCATATCGTTTGATATCGACTTCATCAAGCCACTCATTACATTTATAAGTAGTTGTAATAGCGAATGTATCAGCTCGTCTCGTATCTTCATCAAAGAAGACACGCTTGAGCCAGTGCCTCTCATTCCACGGGTTAAACGTGACTGTAATCTGTTTAAAGAAATCAGGTATGTCTAAGCTACCACGGATTGACTCAACTACTGTACTGAACTTATCTTCAGTCTCAATTTGGTACGCTTCCTCAAACCAGGCCCAACAAAGAATACCAACGTCAACTGTAATAGATGTGATTTTTAGTTCATCATCCAAGCCACGGAACAGTATTTTTTGGCCAGTTGCTTTTATAGTTATCTCAGGCAAAGACTCGTTGAATTTAAACAAATGAGTCACACCCAACACATTACACGCCCATTTAAAATCCGTATAGGTAGATTGCTTGTTCGTATTCGAATATCTACGAATGACAAGCAAGTTAGCCCAGGGATATTTCAAAAGACGTACGACGTAATTTAATGCAGTTGTCTTGGACTTCTTCGAACCACGGGAACCTTTTACAACACGATAAAGATTTCTTGAGCGCCAAAACTGTCCGTACCCTGCTCCTACTGTCTTAGGTAGGTCAACAACAATATCATTCTGTTTAATCTGGTATGTCTGACTCATTCGCAAACACCACCGTTCCAGAAACGTCTGCCTCTACTTTGTCTGTCCACATCTTATGTCGTTTGCCTAACAATTCAAGAGCTTTATTCCTATCGCTGTTCTTTGTTGGATATTCGACAAGTTGAGGGATTTCATTGTAGACTTTTACAGGCTTACCAGTCACGGGATCAGTCATCAACTCAGCTACTTTCGTCGTGACTACTGTTGTTTCTTTCGCTTGTCCCGACGCGATTTCTGACAGCATCACAAGAATTTGTTTTTGAGTTAAGATTTTTTCATCTTGCAACTCCTCCATTCGATTTTTGATGTAATCAGAAATTCCGACATTATCCAACAATTCAGAAGATCTTGCTTTGGCATATTTCTCACTATATCCTGCTTTTAAAGCTGATTGATAAGCATTACCTGAGATGATGTACTCATCTGCGAATCGTCTTTGTCTTTCATTCAATTTTCCATCACCTCCTTTCACAATAAAAAAAGCCACACAATGTGCGACCTTTTCAAGACCTCTCTCTGCGAATTAAAATCGCAATTGGAACGACAGGACTCGAACCTGTGACGTCTCAATTCCCTAAATAGAACTTAATCCGTCTACCATATATCCATTAACCAGCATGAGACTACTGCTTTAAGTGAGTGACTTTTGATAACTTATTGTTTATTATCTTGTCCACAAATATTCCTACTTGTATCACTCATGCACGATTGGTTAGACCAATCACTCCTTACATCACAAACTACTAAGCCATTTTTCAATTAACGAAGACCCCGCTAAAAGTCTAAGCTGCTTTACTCTTTGACTTTACTCTTATCCTTGCGAGACTTGAGCAGGCAATCTAATTGCCGAAGTACACTTTCGTTTACGACGGGCGATGACTTTTGCTTTTTTTTGAGTTTTTTCTATCTTGAATAGCTTTTAAAATATAAAAATCATCTTTCATCTATCACAGACACGCATCACCATGTGTTTCATTCTCTTTTGAAGAACAAAATGCACAGCGCCTGCTTGTTATTGATTGTTTTGCGGACAATCAACTCACCTTACATACTTTTGGGAGGCGCCCAATTTTTGTAAGATATGGTATTAAGCTCTTGTTGCACCTCGAACCAAACACCTCTTTCCTCTTATAGACTCGTTTCACAGCCAAACTGCCACGTTTGCATTTCCTCAGCACCTTGCCGTTGGAATCTCTCTGCTTTAACTTCGCCTACCTATTCCAAAACTGAAATAGTTAAGATTAAATTGCTTAGATTGACCATTACTGGCAGGATGTTTGATAGATTTAAAAACATCCTTTTCCTGAGTTACCTCAGATTATCTAGGCTAAGCCCTAAAAATGCAAAGCGACTACTACCTTGCGTGTGTATTAAATTTTGACTTCATTTTTATTTTTTGTAGTCTTTACAACCTCTGAGGGAATCAAACCCTCTAGCTTATAACTTATCCGGAATATAATTAGCTACGCAATCATGCAAGGTCCAGTCGCTACTGCAACCATTTTTAAGTTAATGAGTGATATATGAATGCTAAGCCTACTGCCTACCCCATTCTGGGACACAAACACTCAAATGACAGTAGCTGGAATCGAACCAGCTGGTCTATCAGTAAAACGCACGTTTGGTAAAA
>NZ_JBBJZX010000038.1:0-18881 GCF_038148935.1 Streptococcus pseudopneumoniae
AAATCGAAGATTGCCTTCACTTAAACTATTCGGAGAAAAAAGAAAAAGTGAGAAAATTTCTCACTTTAGTCGAGATAATGAATTAGATTTTTTTCTGTAAGGATATCTGAGTAAGTAAAGGATTCAACGTAAACATTAGCTTGTTTATCTCCTTCCACATTCCCAAATTCCACAATAAATAGGGATGGATAAACTTCAATTAACTTACCCAATCTATTTTTTTGGCGCTTACGCCCATTTTCCAAGGTCATTTCGATTACATGACCCTCATGCGCCTTGATTTCCTCTTTAATTTTTTTCATCTTAGCTACATCTGTAAATGCGTCTGTCATCTTATTTCCTCCCTTTTTGAGATACTTGAAAATTTATTGTATTCTTTTTGGAAAATCAATTCCACCGTTCCACGAGCTCCACTACGGTTTTTCTCGATAATAACTTCCACCTTATTATTTGGGATACCGTCCTCTTCTTCACCACCACGCTCATAGTAATCGTCACGATAGAGAAAGGCTACGATATCAGCGTCCTGCTCAATAGACCCAGATTCACGAATATCAGACAAGACTGGTCTTTTATCCTGACGTTGTTCTACCCCACGAGAAAGCTGACTAAGAGCGATTACTGGAACCTTCAATTCCTTGGCTAGGATTTTCAACTGACGTGAAATTTCTGAAACTTCCTGTTGACGGTTTTCTCGCCCAGTTCCCGTGATCAATTGAAGGTAGTCTATCAAAATCAAACCAAGATTTCCAGTTTCTTGAGCTAATTTACGTGAACGAGAACGAATCTCTGTAATCCGAATCCCTGGCGTATCATCGATATAGATACTCGCGTTGGCTAGATTCCCTTGAGCAATGGTATACTTTTGCCATTCCTCATCGGTCAATTGACCCGTACGGATAGAATGAGATTCCACCAAACCTTCTGCCGCTAGCATACGGTCCACTAGACTTTCCGCACCCATTTCCAGTGAGAAAATAGCTACAGTTTTGTCCAACTTAGTCCCAATGTTCTGAGCGATATTCAAGGCAAAGGCTGTCTTACCAACCGCCGGACGAGCTGCTAAGATAATCAACTCCTCCTCATGAAGACCAGTCGTCATATGATCTAAATCACGATAGCCTGTCGCAATCCCTGTAATATCAGTCGTTTGTTGCGAGCGAGCTTCCAGATTTCCAAAGTTGACGTTCAAAACGTCTCGAATGTTCTTAAATCCACTTCGATTAGCATTTTCGCTGACATCAATCAGGCCTTTTTCTGCCTGAGCAATGATTTCATCAGCTGGTTGCGAAGCCTCGTAAGCTTGATTGACAGACTCTGTCAACTTGGAGATTAATCGACGTAGCATGGCCTTCTCTGCAACAATCTTAGCATAATACTCCGCATTAGCAGAAGTGGGCACAGAATTGACAATCTCAACTAGGTAAGACAGGCCACCAATATTCTGCAAATCACCTTGATTATCAAGGATAGTACGAACCGTTGTTGCATCTATAGCATCACCACGATCGGATAAATCAACCATAGCTTGGAAAATCAAACGATGGGCATACTTAAAAAAGTCCCGAGACTCAATATATTCTCGCACAAAAACAAGCTTACTCTCATCAATAAAGATAGCCCCTAAAACGGATTGCTCAGCTAAGATATCTTGAGGTTGTACTCGTAACTCTTCTACTTCTGCCATCAGACTTCCCTTCCTTTTACAATCTTGTCAAGAAGGTGTAAACTTATCCTTCTTTCACACGAAGATTGATTACACTTGTGATATCTTGATAGATTTTCACTGGCACATCAATCAAACCAACCGCTCGAATCGGAGCTTGTACTTGAATATGACGTTTATCAATCTTAATTCCAAATTGCTTTTGCAATTCTTCTGCAATCTTCTTATTGGTAATAGAACCAAAGGTACGACCATCTGGACCAACTTTTTCAACAAATTCTACAACAGTTTCTTCTGCTTCAAGTTGGGCTTTAATTGCTTTTGCTTCTGCAATCATCTCAGCGTGAGCTTTTTCTTCAGATTTTTGTTTACCACGAAGTTCACCTACAGCTTGAGCAGTCGCTTCTTTTGCTAGGTTCTTTTTGATAAGAAAGTTTTGCGCATACCCTGTTGGTACTTCCTTAATTTCGCCTTTTTTACCTTTTCCTTTAACATCTGCTAAAAAGATTACTTTCATTCTTCTTTCTCCTTTTCCTTTATTTCATTTAATACAATTTCTGTCAGTTTTTCACCTGCTTCTGACAAGGTTAAATCTTTAATTTGAGCTGCAGCTAAATTAAAGTGGCCTCCACCGCCTAACTCTTCCATAATCCGTTGTACATTCAGCTTACTACGACTGCGAGCTGAGATAGAGATAAATCCTTGTGTATTCTTCGCAAGAACAAAACTCGCTTCAATACCTGACATAGCTAACATGGCATCTGCTGCCTTACTAATAACAACTGTATCATAGCATTTCGAGTCCTTAGCCTCTGCTATCAATACATCGGAACCTAATTTACGCCCCTGTAAAATCAGTTCATTGACCTCACGATATTCTTCAAAATCTGTCGCAGCGATTTCTTGGATAGCAATACTATCACTTCCGCGCGTTCTGAGATAGCTAGCAACATCAAATGTCCGACTCGTTACTCGCGAGGTGAAATTTTTAGTATCCAACATCATACCAGCCATCAAGACGCTTGCTTGCATACGACTCAAACGATTTTTCTTAGAATTCTGGAACTGAATCAATTCCGTTACCAACTCACTGGCACTGCTTGCACCACTTTCGATATAAGTGATAACTGCATTGTCTGGGAAATCCTGATCCCTTCTATGGTGGTCAATAACGATGGTCTGTGTAAACAAATCATAAAATTCTTTTGATAATGTTAAGGCTGTCTTTGAATGGTCTACAAGAATCAACAAAGAACGATTGGTCACCATCCCCATTGCATCCTTAACAGACAACAACTTCGTAACTCCTTCTTTTTCTAAGAATGAAACAGCTCGTTCAATATCTGGAGACATTTGTTCTTCATCATAAAGAGCATAGCTATTTTCAATCACATTGCTGGCAAACAACTGCATACCTACAGCAGAGCCCAAGGCATCCATATCTAAATTTCTATGTCCAACTACAAACACTTGATCCACACTACGAATCTTATCAGATATGGCTGTCATCATTGATCGAGTACGGGTACGAGTGCGCTTGATGGACGCAGCCGACCCACCGCCAAAGTAGACTGGATTTTTCGTTTCATCATTCTCCTTGACAACCACCTGGTCGCCACCACGTACTTCAGCCAAGTTCAAGTTGAGCAAAGCAACTTTCCCTATTTCATCATGATTTCCATCGCCATAAGAAAATCCCATACTTAAGGTCAAGGGCAACTGTCTCTGTTTCGACTCTTCTCTGAAAGCATCAATAACAGAAAATTTATCATTCATCAAGCCCTCAAGCACCGTATAGTCAGTAAATAGATAAAATCGATCCATACTTACCCGACGAGAAAACATCATGTATTTTTCTGAAAACTCTGATATAAAATTAGCTACAAAACTATTGATTTGACTAATATCTGACTCAGAAGTTGCATCCTCCAAATCATCATAATTATCCACAGACACAATTCCAATCACTGGTCGACTCGTTACCAATTCATCTGTTATGGCTTGTTCCCTGGATACGTCTACAAAATACAAAACACCGGAAGAAGCATCCATATGAACAGCATAACGCTTCTCACCCAGCTTGGCATAAGTAGACGGATTTCCTACTGAAGCCTTGATAATCGTTTGAACAGCTTCTAAATCAAAATCGCCATCTTCCTTGGTCAAAATCAATTCAGCATAAGGATTAAACCACTCAACCTCTCCAGAAGATAAATTCAATTTCATAACACCTACAGGCATCTGTTCCAATAGAGATGTCAAACTTTCTTCCGCTTGGTGGTTTACATACTGTATCTGTTCTACATCACTCCTTGTATAATGCACTCTCAGTTTCTTAAATAAAAAAACATAGCCTCCTACAAAAAGAAACAAAATTAAAAGCGTCAACAGATTATTATTAACAAAAATAATGAAAGTGGATAAGACTCCAAACGCAATCAATCCTACTAGAATAGGAAAGAATGGACTTACATAAAATTTTTTCATTCCAAACCTCTTGGCACCCATTATACCATAATCCCCCTCAAAAAGCGACTTTTAAAGAAGTTTATGGCTATTAGCATTAACAGTTTAGCTGTGAGTTTATACATTCAATCTCTATTTCTTCTTGATTTGAACATAAAAAATAGAGGAAGAAGTAGTCATCCTCTATTTTCTTCATTAACGATAGTTTCTTTAACTAAAAGAGACTATTCTCCAACTTCTATCTGAAGACCTTTCAATCTTTCTTGTGCTTGGCTTACAATAGACTCTATAATAAACTTACAAGGTTTGATTTCTTTGACTAACCCCGCAATCTGACCACTCATCATTGAACCATTTTCTGTATCTCCTTCATAAACCGCTTTAGAAAGAGATCCGATAGTAATTTCCTCTAATTCCTCACGGTTAGTTCCTTTTTGCTCTAATTCAATATAATGATCAGTCATGGCATTTCTGATGCAACGAACTGGTGCCCCAGCAATCCGTCCAGTAACAGCAGTTGCCGTGTCATTTGCCTCCAAAACTGCTTCTTTGTACTCTGTAGCAATCGGACACTCATCTGAAGCTAGAAAAACAGTTCCCATCTGCACACCTGCTGCTCCTAAAGCAATGGCTGCAGCTAGTCCTCTACCATCCGCAATTCCTCCTGCTGCGATAACAGGAATCGTAACAGCATCTACAATTTGCGGGATAAGAGCCATAGTATTACTTTCTCCGATGTGACCACCTGCTTCTGAACCTTCTGCAATAACAGCATCAACTCCGAGTTCTTGCATTTTTTGAGCATGTTTCACACTAGCAATAACTGGAATAACCTTAATTCCAGCTTCCTTCAAATAAGGCATGACATGTTTTGGTGTTCCCGCTCCAGTTGTAACAACAGGCACTTTTTCTTCGATAATAACTGTAACAATATCTTTGATATTCTTCATCATCAACATAATATTGACACCAAAAGCCTTATCTGTCAACTTTCTTAACTCACGAATTTCTTCACGTAACTGTTCTCCAGTCATCCCACCAGAGGCAATAATTCCCAATCCCCCAGCTTCTGATACAGCTGCAGCTAATTGATAATGAGAAATTTGAGCCATAGCTCCTTGAAAAATTGGATATTTAATTTGTAAAAGTTTTGTAATAGACATGTGAATACTCCTTTATTTTCTGTTGCTTCTTGTTGGCGTATGGGTAGTCATCCCACCTGATCCAAGTCAACAAGAAAATGAAATCATTTGTCTCCTTATATACGACTATCCTAAAAAAATTGGTTTGCGATCTTGCCTATCTGTAAAAGGAATTATTGGAGGTCGAGAGCGTGGCACATAATCTACAAATTCTTTACCTTCTTTATCAAACTGGGCGACTGCTAAAAATTGATCATGATAAAAGAAAAATTTATAGTCATTTTCAAAAGCTTGACGGAGCCACTTCTCTTTTGCCAAGATTGATTTCATAGGGTAATCATCCACTGCAGGAACCCACAGAGAATTCCGATGAACATGTGTCAACATCAAATCTCCCATATGAATCATCGTATCCTTTCCTTGTTTCAATAGAATAATACTATGACCATTACTATGACCACTCGTACGAATCATTTGAATTTCTGGAATCACATTAATGTATTCTGAAAAAGTTGTTACTTGCTTTTCAATTGGTTCCCAGTTTTCTCTAAGATAAGTGCCTTTTGTCCGATTATTAGGATTTCGCATTTCATACCATTCGACATCGTTTACAATGATTTTTGCTTTGGGATACTTGGATACCAAGTCTCCAGAGACATCCCTATAGGTCAAACCACCTGAATGATCATGATGCATATGAGTCATGAGAACAACATCAATCTGACTAGTAGTCAATCCTAAGAGTTCCAAACTCTCCTCAACCCTGCTCTCTGATAAAATACCTAAATTTCGTCTTTGTTTTTCTGATAATTTAGCTGTATCAAAACTAGTATCAATAAGGTAATTTTTCTCCTTATATTGAATCAAAATTGGATCTGTTAGCTCAGCCATCATATTATCCTCATTGGTTGGATAATAGCGCGACCATACAACTTTAGGAACAGGGCCAAAAAGTGTTCCTGCATCAGTTAATTTATCTGCACCACGTAGCCAAGTCAACTTCATATCATGGAACTGGTATTCCTGTAGTGTGAGATTTGTCATTCTTTACTCCTTTAGCCACTGACAGGCAATTCGCTTGCGAATCGAATCTCCTGATTTACCATACATTTCAAGCGTTTTAGCATCTTTTAAATACCGGTCAATGGGAATATCTTCCACAGTATGCAGGGGGCTCATCAACCGAATAATATCCTCAGAAATATCCAAGGCAACTTTTGTTGTATAAAGTTTAATCTGACATACAAACAAAAGTGCATCTCCCATGTTATCTTGATACGAATTAAAATACGCTTTTGCTGAACACAATTTTGTATACAAGTCTGCAAACTGATACTGATAAACAGTTGCATCTAGTAAACGCTTGCCAAACCCACGTTTAACTTTCACAAAAGACAATCCTTTTTCAAATGCACCTTCAGCAACTCCGAGGGAGACTGCACTAAGACCAAGCTGTAATTTTTGAAGAATATCATTCAATTGTTCAGCACCTGATAAGCTCAAACCCAATAATCTGTCTTGCGTCAGAAGCACATTGTCAAAGACAACAGAACTGATGGGTAACCCCTTTAGACCTGGTTTGCTAATGTCATCACCAATAACAACACCTGGGTCTCTTGTATCGACTATGAAAAAACCAAAAGAATCTTTTCCCCCATCTGCTTCTATCTTCGCAAGTATCAATAAAATATCAGTAAATCGACAATTAGACACAATTGATTTTTCACCTGATAAACGCCAACCAGTAGCTGTTTTCGCAGCAGTAGTTTCAATTACTGACAAACTTTCCATGGATTTTCCTTCAGAGAATCCCAAGCCTACTAATCTCTCACCTTTGACTAATGATTCAAGATAATGAGACTGCTGGTCTATGGTTCCAAAGCGCATAAAAGGGTAGATTCCATAGTAAGCTTGAGTCAATAAAATTGTAGAAAATGCTGGAAAATACTTTGCAATCAGACGAATAAGGGTTAGAAAAGGTACAGTCGCCCCATCAAGCTGACTATCTACACAAGAGGAAAAAATATTATATTTATCAATAAATTTAGAGAGTAACTCTCTCGGAAATTGATTTTCATCCTCCCTGTTCCTCAAATAGGGTAAAAGTAAATTCCGTAACTCTGCATCCAGTTCATGCTCCAAGGCATTATTATCAATCATCATCTTCACCTCAATTTAATTATCAGCAACAGGTTGGTAATAATCCCTCAATAGCTCTTCGTAAACATATGATTCAACCTCACTATAGGAAGGCTTATATGGTCTACAAAACCAAATATTAAATGGAATCGAATCTTTAAAAGTCACTGCTTTAAAGCGACTACTATCTACTAGATGGCTAATCGGTTTAGGTAAAATCGCGATTAAGTCCGTTTGGTAAGTTGACTCAACCAAAAAGTCCCATGTAGAGGAAAGATAAGCAAATTTAGGAGAAATTCCCTGTGAAGCGAATTTTTCAGTAACCAAATCATAAGTAGTAAAGGACTTATTAAAGGTTGCTATCTCATAGTCAGATATATCTGACCATTCCAGCAATCCTTTATCTGAAAGTGGATGATTTTTATCCATATAAGCAACATACTCATCCAGTTGGATAACATGCTGATCAAACTTCTTTGTATCCAACAAGGTAGGCTCAATCAAAAATGCTAGGCTCAAATCTCCTTCCGTCATTTTTTGACGAATTTCTTTTCCCCCTCCTTCTGTTACTTGTATATAGATATGAGGGTTATTTTTTAAAAATTGTGGAAGCAAACTAGCAAAATACACACGTAAAATCAAGGATGGAATTCCAAGGTTTATTGTCCCTTTTTGTTTTTGCGCTTCACTATGAATCATGGAAAGCATTTCTTCATGACGATTCACAATCTCAGTAGCAAACCGATAAATCTTTCTTCCAGCTCCAGTGAGACTTTCTAATCTCCCATTTTTTCTATGAAATAACTGAACCCCTTCAGTCGCTTCAAAATTTGTTACAAACTGACTTAAGGCAGACTGACTGATGTGGATTTTTTTCGCAGCAATGGAAAGATTACATCCACATTCTATAATATTGATAAAATAATTCATTTGAATAATATCCACTGGCCAATCACCTCTCTTTCCTTCGCTACTATAGATACTATCTTTTTCACCAAACTTATACGCAAACAGGAAACTCTAAACTAACACAAGCTCAGTTCTATCTCCGTTATTTATACAAGCTACCCAATAATTAAATCTTATAGCAAATCATATAATTTAGAAATCTTTCAACCTCTTTTCATTAGGTATAGTCTGTTAGATAACTATTGCACTCTCATTTATAAATCGCTTACAAAAGTTATCAATATATATCATACCACACTATGAAAAAAATAGCTTCCTAACGATTGCTCATTATCAAATAGGCATGATTTTCAAATCATCTGAAACAATAACATCTCCGTCTGTCTTTTCAAGGACTTCCTCTAAAGTCACACCAGGAGCTAATTCCTTCAATAAGAATTTACCATCTTGGATTCCAAAAACAGCTAAATCAGTAATAATCAAATCCAATACTCCTTTAGCTGACAAAGGAAGGGTACACTCTTTCAACAATTTTGATTGACCATCCCCTGTCGTATGTTGAATCGCACCAATAACACGTTTTGCTCCAACAAGTAAGTCCATAGCACCACCCATACCTGGGGCAAACTTACCTGGAATAATCCAGTTTGCGATACTACCGTCTTGGCTCACTTCAAGTGCACCTAATACTGTAGCATCCACATGACCTCCACGAATAATCGCAAAAGATGTTTGCAAATCAAACAAGGCGGCTCCTGGCAACAAGGTGATTGGGGCACCTCCCGAATTTGCCAAGTTTGCATTGTATCCATCTTTGGTAGGGGTTTCCCCAAAACGAAGAGCTCCATTTTCTGCTTGAAGAATGACATTAACTCCCTCAGGGATATAATCGGCAGATGCATTTGGAATACCAAAGCCCAGATTCACAACATCCCCATCTTTAAACTCAAGCGCCACACGTCTTGCAATAATTTCTTTTGCCTTCATTTTAGTTTACCCCCGCAAGTTTCTTAGTCTCTGTCCACAAATCACCCATCATTTTATGATGCTCTTCTGGAGACAATCCCTGAACAACATAATCGACAAGGATACCTGGGATGTAAATATCATTAGGATCAATTTCTCCCACTTCTAACAACTCATTAGTTTCTACAATGACTGTATTAGCTGCCAAAGCTAGCTGAAGTGAAATATTTTTTGTCGTACCGTCCAAGTATAAGTTTCCATACTTGTCTGCCTTCGTAGCCTTAATCAAAGCTACATCAATCTTCAATGGATCATAAATTAAATATTCTTTTCCATTGCGAGTAACCTTCTCCTGATCTTTTTCCAAAATAGTACCTACACCTGTTGGTGTCAATACTGCTCCTAGACCAGCTCCAGCTGCATGTAATCGTTCAACAACAGTTCCCATTGGAGTAAATTCAACTTCCATATTTCCACTGAAATACTCGTGTTGAGCTGCTGCAGACGTTCCTACGTGAGCTGCAATGTATTTTTTAACTTGGTGATTTTCACAAAGACGCCCCACACCGACTTCCTTACCAGGTTGAGATGTTACGACTGATACCAATGTCAAATCTTGCTGGTTTTGAGAAACCAATTCTTCAATTAATTCAAGTGGTTCCCCTACTCCAAGAAAACCTGAAATTCCTACTTTATCTCCTGAGTGAATCAAGGAAATTGCATCCGATAATGTTACAACTTGCATCTTCTATCTCCTCTTTCTATTTACGCTGAAACTCAGCTTTGCGTTTCTCAACAAAAGCGCGCATTCCTTCTACCTTATCTTCTGTTGAGAAGAGGAGAGCTTCAGCTTCTGTTTCTAATCGAATCGCATTTTTCAGTGGGAGTTCTGATCCAACTTGAATAATATGCTTGGCTTTTTCAACTGCCAAAGGAGCGTTTTTCATAATAGAGACTGCCAATTCCTCAGCTGCTGTCAACAATTCCTCGGCTGCCACCAATTTATTCAAGATGCCTAATTCATAGGCTTCTTGACCTTTAACCATTCTAGCAGTAAAAATTAGTTCTTTTGTCTTGCTGGTACCAATTAAGCGAGACATTCTTTGCGTTCCAGCAAATCCTGGAATAATACCTAGGCCTACCTCTGGAAATCCTACAGTGGTCTTTTCATAACCAATACGAATATCTGTTGATAGAGCTAATTCCAAACCACCTCCTAAGGCATAACCGTTTAGAACTGCAATAGTTGGTTGCGTTAGTTCAGATAGACGGGTAAACGTATCATTAGCATAGGTCATATAATCATGTGCTTGGATAGGAGACATTTGATCCATCTCTTTGATATCCGCTCCTGCAACAAATGCTTTTTCACCTTGTCCAGTCACAATCACAACACGAATATCATCACTTGCTTCAATTTCGTCTAAAACATGATTTAAGTCAGTCAAAACTTCTGAACTTAAAGCATTCAAAGCTGCTGGACGATTTATTGTAAGGTAACCAATCCCATTCTTCTGCTCTAATAAAACTGTTTTACTCATTATTCTGCTCCTACTTAATTTTTTTTGAGTACAGAGTACAGTGTCAACAAATACCGATACCAAATGTAAGAGCTTACATTTTTATGATAACTCATTTAAATCAATCCGTCTACTTAATCTTAGTTTATAATCCTATAAGTACAACTTATAGTTTAATTTTGCTTCAAATAATCCCCATCAAATGAACGATAACAATCACATAAATACATATATGACCATTAAAAAAATAGTTCATTTCAACAATATCAACTACCTTAAGTCTAGGAAAATATATAGCGAAGTGAATCTGGACTAGTGCAATATCGTTTCTAAACTAATTGATTTGAATTCAAAAATTAAATTGTTAAATTCTTGTTTCACTTTAATATAGAAGTTACTTCTTAAACGCCTTTTCCTAACAGCTCTACTACAATTCTTATCCAGCAGACTTAGATCTTAATTTAATCTATGTTCCATGGCTGCTACTAACTTACACTATCAAAAATACCTTATCACGCAGCATCATGAAGAGCATGCGTGATAAGGTATAAGAATTATCAGTTTCCAAATAAAACTCTATTTAATAATGGTATATTAAAAGAAAGACACACGACATAAATAGTTCATTAGCGTTCAACGATAAGAGCTGTGCCCATACCGCCTCCAATACATAGAGTCGCTAATCCAGTTTTGGCATCGCGCTTCATCATCTCATGTACAAGAGTCACTAGGATACGACAACCTGAAGCCCCGATTGGATGACCAAGAGCAATAGCACCACCGTTAACATTGACAATATCTGTATTGAAACCAAGCGTTTTACCAACCGCACAAGCCTGGGCGGCAAAAGCTTCATTTGACTCAATCAAGTCAAGATCATCAACTGTCAAATTGCCTTTTTCAAGAGCCTTGCGTGTCGCATAAATCGGTCCACATCCCATAATCTTAGGATCCAAACCTGCGCTTGCATAAGAACGAATGCGAGCAATCACTGGAAGTCCTAATTCTTCAGCTTTGTCAGCACTCATGACCAAGACAGCTGCTGCTCCATCATTGATACCAGAAGCATTCCCCGCCGTAACAGAACCGTCTTTTTTGAAAACAGGACGTAACTTAGACAAGCTTTCCAAGCTGGCATCTTTTCTAGGAAATTCGTCTGTATCAAAGACAACCGGATCTCCTTTACGTTGCGGAATGACCACTGGAACAATTTCTTCTTTAAAGCGTCCAGATTCTATAGCTGCCACTGCTCTTTTTTGTGATTCTAAAGCAAGAGCATCTTGATCATCTCTGCTAATACCATATTCTTCAGCCACATTCTCAGCTGTAATCCCCATATGATATTCGTTGAAGGCATCAGACAACCCATCTTTAATCATGGTATCAACAACGTTAGAGTCTCCCATGCGTCCTCCCCAGCGGAAGTTTGGCAATACGTATGGAGCTTGACTCATATTTTCTGCCCCACCAGCTACGATAATATCAGCATCCCCACACTGAATAGCTTGAGCAGCCAATTGTACTGCCTTCAAACCTGAACCACAAACCTTATTGATAGTAAAAGCTGGTGTAAATTCAGGGAGTCCTGCATGAATACTCATTTGGCGAGCCACGTTTTGACCTAAACCTGCGCCTAGGACATTCCCCATGATCACTTCATCTACCTGCTCTGATTTAATATTCGCTTTTTCCAAAACACTCTTAATTACCAAAGAGCCCAATTCGACAGCTGAAATATTCTTCAAGCTTCCTCCAAAGGAACCCAAAGGAGTACGTACCGCCGATACAATAACTACATCTTTCATGACTACCTCCATTTTTTCTAGTAAGTAAAGAACCCTTCTTTTGACTTACGTCCCAATTTTCCAGCCTCTACCATTTTCTTCAAAAGAGGAGCAGGACGGTATTTTTGATCACCAAATCCTTGGTTCAAAACACCCATAATTGCAAGGCAAACATCCAAGCCAATCAAATCGGCCAAAGCTAAGGGACCAATAGGATGATTCGCACCTAGTTTCATTGCCTCATCTATTTCTTCAGCACTAGCAACTCCTTCTCCTAAGATATAAATAGCTTCATTGATCATAGGAATCAATACACGGTTTACTACAAATCCATAAGAATCTTTAACATCAACAGGAGTTTTTCCAATTTTCTTTGTAAGTTCACGGATTTCTGCCACTACTTCATCCGAAGTCTGCAAAGCTTTAATCACTTCAACTAATTTCATCACTGGAGCAGGATTAAAAAAGTGCATTCCAATCACACGTTCTTGGTTCTTAGTTGCGGCTGCAATATCTGTGATAGATAGAGAGGAAGTATTTGATGCTAGAATTGTTTTAGAATCTGTGATTTCGTCCAATTGTTTAAATATACTGAGTTTAATATCACGATTTTCAGTCGCAGCTTCAATAACCAATTGTACATTTTTCGCGTCTTCGTATGAAGTAGAAGGAATTAAATTGGCAACCACTTTGTCTTTCTCATCTGCAGATAGACGTCCTTTTTCAACCGAACGTTCCAACTGTTTTGTTATGTTGTTCAATCCTCGTTGAACAAATTCTTCTTTGATATCATTCAAATAAACCGTAAATCCAGCTTGAGCAAATACTTGAGCAATACCACTTCCCATCTGACCAGAGCCAATTATCATTACATTTGAGATCATTTTTTCTCCTTTTTATTCTAAGTAAATCACATTATGAAGCAAGAACGATTGAAAACAAACCCTTCAATCGTCCTAGTTCTATTAAACAAATGCACCCAATCCAGTAATTTCACGACCTACAATCAAAGCATTGACTTCGTGCGAACCTTCATAAGTATAGATTGATTCCGCATCTGCAAAGAATCGTGCCACATCTGTTTCCAAAGTAATACCATTACCACCACATGTTTCACGCGCAAGAGCTACTGTTTCACGCATTACTAAGGAGTTATGCATTTTCGCTAGAGCAGAATTGAGCATCAACTCATTACCCTCTTCCTGCATTTCAGCAATACGAGTTGAATATGCAAGAGCTGCTACAGCATTGGCTTGCATTCTAGCTAATTTTTCTTGAACAATTTGGAATTTGGCAATCGGACGTTTAAACTGTTGACGGTCTTTTGCATATTTAAGAGCTGCCACATATGAACCACATGTTACTCCCATAGCAATGTGCGCTACATCGGCACGAGTAAATGTTAGAATACGTGCTACATCTCCAAATCCATTGATGTTAACCAAACGATCTGAGTCTGGAACTTCTACATTCTTCATTGTAATATGACCATTGCGGATACAACGCAGTGCAATCTTATGTGGAATAGGCTCTGCATGGTAGCCAGGGGCACCTTTACGGACAATAAAGCATTTCACCTTACCGTCTGCCACATCACGAGCAAATACAGGAACAACATCTGCTGTATCTGAACCACCAACCCAACGCTTTTCTCCGTTCAAAATCCACTTATCTCCAACACGCTCAGCAGTTGTTGATAGACCACCAGCAATATCAGATCCAGAAAGCGGTTCTGTTAAGGCAAAACATCCTTGCCAGTCAAATGAAGCTAACTTAGGAAGAAATTCTTTCTGTTGTCTTTCATCCCCACCCAATAAAATAGTGTTATAGCAAAGTCCTCCATGAACTGTATAGAACGTTGCGATTGAAGCATCGAAGCGAGCTAGTTCCAAATATAAAAATGTGATGTACAATTCAGATGGTTTATAGCTTCCTTCACGACCTTCAAACAATTTTGGATTGTTCATGATTTGAGCATCCTTAGCGACAGCATAAAATTCCTCAAATGGGAAATCAGGTTTTTCCCAGTATTCGTTGATAACTGGACGTAGATGTTTTTCAATCAAACGACGAGTTTCTTGTAGTACTTCAGCTTCCCCTAATGTTAAACCATCAGCGTAATGAAAGAGATCCTCAGGATATAGTTCACGTAAAATTTCTTGTTTTGTTGCCATAGTTATGACTCCTTCTTTTATTTTAAGAACGCTTACATTTTATTGCTCGCTATTTGTTGACAAGTCCATTCTATCGCTTCAACCAGTATTTTGTCTACTTAATAAAAATGAATAGAGCTATAAGTTGAATTTATAGATAGTTCTTCCACTTACTTTTTGAAAATTTATCCATAGAGACAAGCCATCTCTCTTATATGAGCAATAACTTTTTCTTCCAAACTTCCATTCTACAATCTACACACCCTCTAAAGTCTCAGTAATTATTTAGATATCTATTACTCCTCATAGCTACTTGTATTACAAAAGACAAAATAGATAAAAAATACTTAAACTAAACACAGTCGCTTTATATAGTGAAATAAAATCTAAACAAATTGACTAGGAAATTCAATCCAATTACTAGCAATATTTTAGCACCTAAGACGTTCAACTCTAATTTCAATTAGCTACACAAACTCCCTCTTCCTTGAAATATAAAAAGTGATTTACCCGAAAGTAAACCACTTTTTATATTTCATTTTTCTTAAGATTCTTTAACTTCTAACAAGCCAATCTCGCCATCCTCACGACGATAAATCACATTGGTTGTCTGATCTTCAACATCCACATAGATAAAGAAATCATGTCCCAACAAATCCATCTGTAGAATAGCTTCTTCCAAATCCATTGGTTTTAAATCAATTTGTTTTGAACGAACAACTTTAGACTGGACAACATTTGAATCTTCCACCAAAGCATCTGTAAATAATTGACTAGTTGCTACCTTATTTTTATTTTTACGCTCGATTTTTGTTTTGTTTTTACGAATCTGACGTTCAATTTTATCAGTTACAAGGTCAATTGAACCATACATATCTTGAGACACATCTTCTGCGCGGAGAGTAATAGATCCAAGCGGAATCGTTACTTCCACTTTAGCTGTTTTTTCACGATAAACTTTTAAGTTAATTCGGGCATCCAACTCTTGTTCTGGCTGGAAGTACTTTTCGATCTTTTCGAGTTTAGAAACTACATAATCACGAATTGCTTCTGTTACTTCTAGGTTTTCACCACGGATACTATATTTAATCATATGAGTACCTTCTTTCTAAACATTTTTGTTTTTATGATTTTATTATAACGCTTTCATTCTATTTTTGCAAATTTTTTCCTCATCTTACAAGGGAAAATGTTTTTACATCCTCAGCACCAGCTTCTTCCAGCAGTTTCTTCACACGATTTATAGTTGTTCCTGTAGTATAAATATCATCTATAAGTAGGATTTTCTTAGGAATGCGGACTCCATTTTTAATAAAGAAAGGAAGTTCTGTCCCCAAGCGCTCTGAACGATTTTTAGAAGAACTGGCTCTCTCTTCTCTTTTCCCTAGTAAATCCAGATACGAAAAACCTGCTGCCTCTACCAAGCCCTCAACCTGATTAAATCCTCTGTCAAGCAATCTTTCAGGACTTAGGGGAATTACGACAAATCTATACTCTTTGTACTTTTTTAACTCCGCACTTAAAAATGAAGCGAAAACTTTTCTTAACAGGAAATCCCCATCAAACTTATACCGACTGAAAAAATCCTTCATAGCTTGATTGTAAGTGAAAATCGCTCTATGACTGACCTCAACTCCTTCTTTACACCAAAATTGACAATCTTGACACTTTGTTGACAATCCTATTTTCATACAGTTTGGACAGTTCTCTTCTCCAATTCTCTCAAAAGTAGAATCACAGTCTGAACAAAGACAAGAATCATCATTCCTCAGAAGTAATAGACTACTAAAAGTTAAAACAGTCTTCATAATCTGCCCACATAACAAGCACTTCATAGACCAGCCTCCTTGTTCATCTGCTTAATTTCCTTAATCGCCTTCTTGATTGAATCATTTAACCCATCATGGAAGAAAAGCAAATCTCCTGTCGGTCTATCCATGCTTCGTCCAACTCGTCCACCAATCTGAATCAAACTAGACTTGGTAAACAGACGATGATTAGCCTCTACTACGAAAACGTCCACACAAGGGAAGGTAACCCCACGCTCCAAGATTGTCGTACTGATAAGTATTGTCAGTTCTCCATCTCGAAAAGCTTGTACCTGCTCTAATCGATCTTCTGTGATAGAAGAGACAAATCCAATTTTCTCATTTGGAAATTGCTCCTGTAAGATTTCTTTTAACTGCTCCCCTTTCTTAATTTCTGAAGCAAAAATGAGTAACGGATAAGCTGTCTTTCTCTGTTTCTCAATATAAGTCTTTAACTTTGGTGACAAACGATTCCTATCTAAACAGTGATTAAAATCCGATAACCAGACAGGTTTAGGAATAATCAACGGATTTCCATGAAACCGTCTTGGCAAACTCAATCGTTTTAGTTCTCCTATGCGAACCTTCCTATCTAACTCATCGGTCGAAGTCGCTGTTAAAAAGATTCTCAATCCATTCTCCTTTACACTATTCTTGACAGCGTGGTAAAGCGTGGGATTGTCAACATAAGGAAAAGCATCTACTTCATCCACTATCAGCAAATCAAAAGCTTGATAAAATTTCAATAACTGATGGGTCGTCGCAACAACTAATGGTGTTCGAAAATACGGCTCTGATTCTCCATGTAGGAGGGCTATCTCGCAAGAAAAATCCTTTTGCAGGCGCTTATACAGCTCCAAACAAACATCTATGCGAGGACTAGCCAAACATACTGCACCACCCGCATTGATCACTTTAGCTACTACTTGATAAATCATTTCGGTCTTTCCAGCCCCTGTCACCGCATGAACTAAGGTTGGCTCCTGCTTGTCTACTGCTTGAATCAGTCCCTCTGACACCTTCTCTTGAAAAGGAGTTAATTGACCACGCCATTTAAGAACATCTTGCTTCGGAAAATCCTCCTGTGGAAAATAGTATAAAGCTTGATCACTCCTGACTCGCTTCATCAGTAAACACTCCCTACAATAGTAAGCACCGATGGGCAAATACCATTCATCTAAAATAGCACTATCACAACGTTGACAGAAAAGTTTCCCTTTCTCCTTTCTCATTGCTGGAAGTTTCTCCGCCAACTGACGTTCCTCTTTAGTTAATTCATTCTCAGTAAACAAACGACCGAGATAATTAGGATTTACTTTCATACTTCTTTATTCGTAAAAACCTAGCGCTTTAGATGATTTTTTAGTACAATTAAATCATGGAATTTAGAACAATTAAAGAGGACGGACAAGTCCAAGAAGAAATCAAAAAATCCCGCTTTATCTGTCATGCCAAGCGTGTTTATAGCGAAGAAGAGGCTCGTGACTTCATTACTGCCATCAAAAAAGAACACTACAAAGCGACGCATAACTGCTCTGCATTTATTATTGGGGAACGTAGTGAAATTAAACGGACAAGTGATGATGGTGAGCCTAGTGGCACTGCTGGTGTTCCCATGCTTGGGGTACTAGAAAATCACAATCTCACCAATGTCTGTGTGGTCGTGACACGCTACTTTGGTGGTATTAAACTAGGCGCTGGAGGACTCATTCGTGCTTACGCCGGCAGTGTTGCCTTATCTGTCAAAGAAATTGGTATTATTGAAATAAAAGAACAGGCTGGCATTGCTATTCAAATGTCTTATGCTCAGTACCAAGAGTACAGTAACTTTCTTAAAGAACATAATCTCATGGAGCTGGATACAAACTTTACAGATCAAGTCGATACGATGATTTATGTTGATAAAGAAGAAAAAGAAACTATTAAATCTGCACTTGTGGAGTTTTTTAATGGAAAAGTCACTTTAACTGATCAAGGTTTACGAGAAGTTGAAGTTCCTGTAAACTTAGTGTAAACAATGGATAATACAGTGTTTCACTGATGTTTCCACCGCTACTTTAATTAGCAAAATAAAAAGATGCGTACCAAAATATACTAGAAAATGAAGCAATTCAAAAAGAAAATGGATAGCGTTCTCCTTTACACCTATTTACTAGAATTAGCCTAACACAATCTCTTAAAATTAACGGCTTAGACCTA
This sequence comes from Streptococcus pseudopneumoniae, assembly GCF_038148935.1. GTDB lineage: Bacteria > Bacillota > Bacilli > Lactobacillales > Streptococcaceae > Streptococcus > Streptococcus pseudopneumoniae_U. The sequence continues at coordinate 18,753 of NZ_JBBJZX010000038.1, forward strand.
TGATATAAAAAAATCCTATCGCTCCGATAGGATTTCTATATTTTACAAATGGTATAGTTAGCGTTATACTAGAAATATCTTATACAAAGAGGTATTCATATGTCTATTTATAACAACATTACTGAACTA
>NZ_JBBJZX010000039.1:0-18329 GCF_038148935.1 Streptococcus pseudopneumoniae
CTTGCGGCTAGCTTCCTAGTTTACTCTTTGATTTTCATTGAGTATAAGCACAAGAAAACTCAGACCAATTCGTCTGAGTTTTTTTATGATCTTAAGTTTTCTAGATAACGCTGGGCAGTCTCTAAGTTAAAGGTTTTATCTGCGATGAGGCGCTCGACTATGGGAGCTACCTCGGATTCACTAGCACCTGCGAGGAGTGCTAAGGATTTGGCCTGCAATTTCATGTGGCCTTGCTGGATGCCTGTACTCACCAAGGCTTTGAGGGCCGCAAAGTTTTGGGCAAGCCCGATAGACACGATAATCTGGGCTAATTCTTTGGCAGAAGGATTTCCCAGTAATTCATGACTGAGAGCTACACGAGGGTTGAGACCGATAGAGCCACCCTTGGTCGCTACAGGCATGGGCAGGGTCATCTCACCGAGCAATTCTTCTGTCTCCAAGTCTAGACGCCAAGAGCTGAGACCTTGATAGCGTCCGTCTCGACTGGCAAAGGCATGGGCCCCAGCTTCGATGGCACGCCAGTCATTACCAGTGGCAATTAAAATGGCATCAATACCATTAAAAATCCCTTTATTGTGGGTAGTAGCTCGGTAAGGATCAGCCTGCGCAAACTGGCTGGCCAAAGCTATTTTCTCCGCAATCTCTCGTCCTTGCTCCTTTTGGCGACTCAAGTAGCGAAAGGCGATGCGACAGCTTGCAGTCACCAGAGAATCGGTCGCGTAGTTGGACAGAATTCCCATAAGACTCTGCCCCTGACTGAGTTCTTCTAAGACTGGTTTCAAGGCTTCCAGCATGGTGTTGAGCATATTGGCTCCCATGGCTTCCTGCGTATCGACATGGAGATAAACAACGAGGAAGTCTGTTTCGCCTTTAATCTGCTCTACATGCAAATCACGCGCCCCACCCCCGCGTTTAACGATAGAAGGATAGGCTTGATTGGCAAATTCCAAGAGTTCTGCCTTCTTGCTGGCAATCTTCTCTTGCGCTAAATCTGGATCAGCAACTTGATAAAGGGCTACCTGACCAATCATCTGACGCTCATGCACTTGAGCAGTAAAGCCACCTGCTCGCTTGATGATTTTACTTGCATAGCTAGCCGCAGCAACCACGGACGGTTCTTCTGTCACATAGGGAACTGTGTATTCCTGACCGTTGACGAGGACCTCTGGAACCAGCGAATAAGGCAGAGAAAAAGTTCCCACCACATTCTCACTCAGCTGGTCTGCCACAGTCACGCTCATCTGTTCATCCCGCTCCAGACTGGTTTGTTTTTCAGGACTAAGGAGCGCCTGAGCTTGTAACAGCTCGAGGCGCTCATGGTATGATTTTTTAGAAAATCCATTCCAACTTATCTTCATTATTTTTCAACCTTGCTATAACGGCGTTGGTGGTCGATAATTTCAACCAAGGCATAGTCTTGATTTTCAAAACCTGCAAACTGGGCAGAGTTTGTTTCATCCAAGTCCACTTCCTCAAAGAAGACTTTTTCATAGTCTGCAACAGACAGGACAGTACGTTGATTGAGTTTATTCAAGCGGTCTTTATCCAAATAAGCTTCATATCCTTCAACCAATTCACCACTGAAGAACTCAGCCACAGCCCCACTTCCATAACTATAAAGGGCGATTTTATCCCCAGCCTTCAAGCTATCTGTATTTTCCAAGAGAGACAAAAGTCCAAGAAAGAGAGAACCTGTATAGATATTTCCCACCTTTTGACTGTAAAGAATAGACTGGTCAAAATGCTTTTGCAAGAGGTCTTTTTTCTCTTGAGGCAGGCTCTTATCCATGATCTTTTTCAAGCCTTTTAGTGCTAATTTAGGATAAGGCAAATGGAAACAAACAGCCGCAAAATCATCCAAAGTAAGCTGGTAGCGTTTTTGATATTCAAGCCAAGTCGTTTTCAAACTATCCAAATATTGTTGGGTAGAATAAACACCATTTACATACGGAGTTGTCGAGTAATTTGGTCGCCAAAAATCCATGATGTCACGGGTTTGAGCCACATTGTCATTATTAAAGGTCATCATGCGCGGATTTTGTGTAATCAACATAGCAACACTGCCAGCACCCTGAGTTGGTTCTCCTGGAGTTTCAATACCGTATTTGGCAATATCACTGGCAATAACCAAAACTTTGGACTCTGGAGAATTTTCCACATGCAATTTGGCATAATGAAGGGCAGCTGTCGCTCCATAGCAGGCTTCTTTGATCTCGAAACTACGAGCAAAGGGCTGGATGCCAAGCAAGCCATGCACAAAGACGGCCGCAGCCTTACTCTGGTCAATTCCTGACTCGGTAGCCACAATGACCATGTCAATTTCTTGTCTTTCTTGCTCAGTTAAAATAGAGTCACTAGCACTGGCCGCCAAGGTCACGATATCTTCAGTTAGGGGCGCAATACTCAATTCCTTGAGCAAGAGTCCTTTGCTTAATTTTTCAGGGTCAATACCCCTCGCTTCTGCTAAGTCTTGTAATTTCAAGACATATTGACTGGTAGCAAAACCAATCTTATCAATACCGATTGTCATATTTACCTCTGTTTTATCATTCATGTAAAAAATCGTTCTATACTATTTTATCACAAATGGCAGTAAAAGAGAGAAAAAAGACTTGATTCACCAAATCAAGCCTCTTATTGGTCATAATTTCAAAGAATGATTAGTTGCTATAGAGCTCACCAACATAAGTAGCTTTATAGGCCCCATTCTCAGTTATCAGCTCCTGGAGGATTAAATTTCCCGAGTAAGTCCTTCCCATCTCATCTACAAATTCTTGATAAAACTGACTAGTCGGAATTTCTCTGACATCCTTATCAAATGTCTTGTCAAGTGTTTTACTAACCTTCTCAGCAATCAACTGATGCTCTTGCAATCCACTTTGAAACTCTGAAACCGAACTAGAAACCATGACTGGAATAAACAACAAGGTCAGTAGACTTACAGACAATAAGGAAAATAGTGATTTTTTCATGATTTTTCCTCCTTTCTATATATAGAATACTACACAAAGAAAGCGGTGTCAATATATTTATCTCTTTTTTCAGATTTTTCAGAAAATTCTTTTATTTCTGCAAATTTTACGATACTCGATGTATTCTTATATAATGATACAGTCTAAGAATCACTGTTCCGCTAGCCATTCCAATAGAGATTACCAAAGCCAGCATGACAACCAAGGTTGCACTTGCCAGCGCTTTATTATAGTCTCCTGTCACAAAAAAGGCAGTTGTCCGATAGGAGAGATAACCCGGAACCAGAGGTGCCAAGATGGCCAAGATAAATACCACAGCAGGTGTCTTATAAAGAATACTTAAAATCTGGCTGACACAAGAACCGATAATGGCCGCAATAAAGGTAGCTACAATAACATTGGTTGGTTCCTTGAGCAAGAGATAGATTAGCCAGACAGCCATGCCCAAAAGCCCTCCTGGTAAGAGCATAGACCGCTGAACATTGAGTACGATTAAAAAAGTGATGATAGCAAGAAGACTTGCTACTGCTTGTAATAAAAAGGTTGTTAGTGTCATATTAGTTCATCAATACCAAGGCGACAGAAGTTCCTGCCCCTAAAGCAAGGGTAATGAGCAGGGATTCAAACATCTTGCTCATACCAGAGTTTATGTGGTTGGTCATAATATCACGAACCGCATTGGTCAAGGCAATTCCTGGAACAAACGGCATGACCGCACCAGCTATAATCAAATCTGCTGTTGAAGGAAAGCCTGTGTAGCGAGCCCAAAACTGGGCAATCATCCCAAAGACAAAGGCTCCAGCAAAGGCTGTCACAAAGGGAATTCGGATAAACTTCTCCACATAGAGGGAAAAGGCAAAACCAAATAAGGTCGCCACTCCTGCCCCGATTGCATCGTAGATATTTCCACTAAACATAATTGAGAAGAAAGGGGCACTAAATGTCGCAGCCATAGTCACCTGCAACTTGGTATAAGGAAGGGGTTGAGCTTGTAAAGCCGTCAATTGCTTGAAGGCCGTCTCTAAATCAATCTGCCCCCCAACCAGCTGACGAGAAATCTGGTTGACATCGCAGACTTTTTCGATGTTATAAGAAGAGGAGGTCACTCGCTTCATGCGCGAAATATTGGTGTTTTCAATGGAGAAAAAGATAGCAGCAGGCATGGCAAGAACATTGCAATCCACAATCCCCTGCGAATGCGCAATACGAATCATGGTATCTTCTACACGATGAATCTCTGAACCACTTTTAAGGAGAATGGTTCCTGCTAGCATAATCACATCGATAACAGCGTTTAATTCTTTTGACTCTTCCATGCTTTCCTCCTTTTATCAACTCTTTCTATTCTATCACAAATCTGGACTCAAAAAAAATCTTTGCCATGAAATCATGACAAAGATTCATTTAATCACGAGAATTTTCGTGGTTGCCTTCACTACTTGATTGAGTAGGACCAGGTGCATTCTCTCGTTGATTTCCTTGTTGGTTCCCCTGACTTGGTGTTGTAGTAGAACCTTGGTTTCCACGTTGGGCTGGTGCTGATGATGACGTTGACGGCGGTGTTTTTGGTTTGTAGATTGAAATCTTGACACGCGTCTTAGTCAAATCAACCTTTTCACCTGCTTTTGGACTCTGTTCAACGACTGTACCTTCAGCAGTTCCAGCGGGAGCTGTCGACACTTCTACAACTTCAATATTGGCTTCTTTAATACCGACAATTTGAACGAGATTATTTTTAGTAAATTCGAGACTAGATCCTATATAACTTGGCATAGCAACGCTGGTTACTTTCTTAGCAACGGTTAAGGTAATCGTTGAGGCCTTGCTCAAATCATAGGTTGTTCCGGCAACTGGACTCTGTCTGAGAACGGTTCCTGCTTCGCTCTCACTTGATTCCTCTTCTTCAATCTTGATGAGATTTTCAGGAACCTTCTTCTGCTTGAGTTCTGCGATAACATCTGTCGATTTACGGCCGATATAGTTACTCAATTGGAAAGATTGCTTGCCTGATGAGACAACCAAATTGATTTTCGTTCCTTCTTTTCGACCAGTTCCAGCGCCAGGATCTGTACGGATAATCCGCCCCTCTTCCACCTTTTCACTAGCCTCTGTCTTCTCCTCGCCAATCTCAAAATTGGCTTTCTTGAGGGTTTCCTTGGCCTCCGCAACTGTCTGACCTGCCACATCTGGAATGGCAATGGTTGCAGCAGTTCTGGATAAGATCCAAATCAGAGAGGCTGCCACCAATACAAGGCTAGCCAAAAAAATCAGGTAACGCATCTTAAATCTACGTTTTTTCGGTGCTTGTGGTTGGTAAGTTTCCTCTGTCACAGCCTGGCTTGTTTTTTTGATTGGTTTGTGTTCTGTCTGCGCTTGAACCTTAGGAATCGAAGTCAAGGTGCTCTGGGATACTTTTGGTAGAGTCTTGGTGTCCGCCTTAGTCGCATCGTCAAAGACCAGTTTTGGTTCATTACGACGATTATAAGACAAACTACTAGACAAATCTACATACATTTCAGCAACTGATTTATAGCGATCTGTCAATTTTTTAGCAGTTGCCTTGATAACAACATTCTCCAAAGCCTGGGGCACAGATGGATTCTCAGCAATAACGGACGGCAGTGATTTTTGGAAATGCTGGAGGGCGATGGTCACTGCACTATCCCCATCATAAGGGATATGGCCTGTCAGCATCTCATAGAAAATAATCCCCATTGCATAGATATCACTTTGTACAGTCGCCTTCGAACCACGCGCCTGCTCTGGTGACAAGTAATGAACTGAACCCAGCATCGAGTTAGTCTGAGTCAGACTCGTCTCAGCAAAGGCTACTGCAATCCCAAAGTCTGTAACCTTGACAGTCCCATCTGGTGTCAAGAGGATGTTTTGAGGTTTCAAGTCCCTGTGAACAATTCCTCTGGTATGGGCCAAACGCATGGCTAGGAGGATTTGTCCCATGATACGGACGGCTTCTTCATTAGAAAGAGGATAATGTTCCTTGATATAGCGTTTAAGGTCAAGTCCAGCCACATACTCCATAGCTAGGTACTGTTGACCGTCTTCCTCGCCAATATCTGTTATCCGAACGATATGAGGATGGTCTAAATCTGCCATAGCTCTCGCTTCACGCTGAAAACGAGCCACAGCTATCGGGTCTGTCTGGTAGTTGGTTCTCAGAACCTTCACTGCCACTTCTTCCCCGTCCAGAATCAAATCTTTGGCCAAGTAGACATCCGCCATGCCTCCTCGACCAATTTGTTTGACAATCCGATAGCGTCCGGCAAAAATCTTGCCGATTTGGATCATTCTGCATCCTCCTCGTTCATAGAAACAAGGGCAACCGTAATGTTGTCTAAACCTCCTGCATTGTTAGCAAAACGAACAAGTGTCTCCGTTTTATCTGCCAAAGGAATATCACTGGTTACAATATCACGAATCTCACTGCCTGAAATCATGTTGGTCAAACCGTCACTATTGAGCAAGAGATAGTCACCTGACTCAAGGATAACTGTCCCAAAATCAGGCTGAATTTCATCTTTTTGCCCAATAGACTGGGTGATAATATTTTTTTGCGGATGAGCTTCTGCCTCTTCTGGTGTCAATTGACCAGCCTTGAGCAATTCATTGACCAAGGAATGGTCGCTCGTTAACTGATGGTATTCTTCTCCACGAATCAAGCCGATACGCGAATCACCAATATGAGCATAGATAGCCTGATTATCAATAATAGCAAGGACTTCCAAAGTAGTTCCCATGCCTCTGTAAGCTTCATCCTGACCAAGCTGGTGAATCTTTTGATTTTCAATTTCTAGGTAATGGGCGAACCATTCACGCACTTCATTGACTGTATCGATTTGGGTATCAACCCAAGCTATACCTAGGTCTGTTACCGCCATTTCACTAGCGATATTCCCTGCGCGATGACCTCCCATCCCATCAGCTAAAATAATCATGGTACGTCCAGCTCTATTGACATAGTGGTTGACATAGTCTTGGTTATTTGTTCGTTTCTGACCAACATCTGTTAATAATGAAATTTCCATGTGTCAGTTCCTTCCTAATCCGATATCTTGCGAAATTGACTGATGAAGAATCCATCACTTCCATACAGTTCAGGTGTAATGAGGATACAGCCATCTTTCATGATATCCTTACATTCATGTTCTAGTTTTACCTGCTCGAACTCGGGATGACTTTCTAAAAACGCCTCAACGACTTGAAAATTCTCCTCTGAGACAATAGTACAGGTACTATAAGTTATTATACCACCTTTGCCTAGTGTTTGACAAACACTACCTAATATTTCTAGCTGAATTTCCTGTAAGGACGCGAAATCTGCCGTTTCTTTATTGTATTTGATGTCTGGTTTTCGGCGCAAAAGACCGATTCCTGAACAGGGAGCATCTACTAAAATCTTGTCAAAGGAATTCTGACCAAAAAGCTCATGCACCTTTCTGGCATCCAATTTTTGAGTTTGAACCCGATCTGCGACTCCTAAACGCTCCGCATTTTCTTGGATTAAGTCCAACTTGTGATCATACAAGTCTAGAGCAGTAACCTGACCTGTCGTGAGATAAGAGGCTATATGGGCTGTTTTCCCACCCGGAGCCGCACAGGCATCTAGAACCTGCTCATTGCCTTGTAAATCAAGAGTTGGCGCAACCAATTGACTGGACTCGTCTTGGATGGTAATGGCTCCATCTGCAAACAAATCATGGCCTGCAAAATGCCCTTGCTCCTTAACCAGACCAGAAACAGACAAGGATGAATCACTAGCCTCTAACAAGGCTTGTATTTCCTCTTTTCGGCTTAAATCAGTCACACGAATACTGGCCTTGTTTCGCACTAAAAGACTTTCAAAGATGGCTTGTGCTCGCTCTTCTCCGTATTCTTCCTTAAGTTTAGACACGAGCCAAACTGGGAGAGAATAGGCAACGGAATCACGCTTATTTTTTCGTTTGATGCTGGTGATATCTGGCCAGCCTTCACGTAGAATACGACGAAGGACAGCATTGACCAATTTTTCACTGCCTTTTTTACGAACTTTGGCTAATTCCACTGCTTCATTAACCACCGCATGGTCTGGAATTTTGTCCAAATAGCGGAGTTGGTAGGCACTCATGAGAAGAAGGACATAGAGCCAACTATCTAACTGGTCTCTGTCCTCAATAAAGTGGGATAGGTACCATTCCAAAGTCAGTTTGCGGGCTACCGTTCCATAAACAATCTCAGTTACCAAGCTCTTATCCGTTGCCGAAAGTTGGCTTCCCTTGAGATGCTTATTTAAGGCAATATTTGAGTATGCTTGATTGATAAAGACATCCTCTAGCACTGCCAAAGCTAGACTTCTAGCCGTTTCTACTTTAGTCACCAAATCGTTCTCCTACTGTCAATGTCCGTCCAACACCGTTGAGGAAGGAAGCGATATCCATCTTAGGTTTGCCAGCTGGCTGCACTTGTTTGAGGGATAGAGCCCCTTCTGCCGTTGCGACAATCAATTCTTTATTGCCGATAGAGAGGATTTCTCCTGGAGCTCCCTGACCTTCTACAGCTAGAGCTTCATAAATCTTAAAGCGGTCGCCCTTGAGGAAAGTATGGGCAACCGGCCAGGGGTTCATGCCACGGATTTGGTTAAAGAGTTGACGATTGGTTTTGTTCCAGTTCAGTTTTTCTTCCTCTGGCTTGATATTTGGCGAGAAAGTAACCTGACTTGGATCCTGCGCTTCAGGTTTGATGTCACCAGCAATGTAGGCAGGCAAAGTATCCAAAAGCAAATCACGACCAACAAGAGCTAATTTCTCAAACAAGGTACCGACATTGTCCTCATCCGTGATCGGAATACTGCGACGAGAAATCATATCCCCTGCATCCATTTCCTTAACCATCTCCATTATAGTCACACCAGCTTCCTCATCCCCTTGAATCAAGGCATAATGGATAGGCGCACCACCACGGTGTTTAGGAAGGAGGGAGGCGTGGACATTGACCGCAAAATCCATGCTATCAAGTAGTTTACTTGGAAGAAACTGCCCAAATGCAGCAGTCACAATTCCATCCGCTCCTAGTTTCATAATCGCTTCCATTTCTGGACTTCCAGATAATTTTTCAGGTTGGTAGATAGGAAGTCCAGCCTCCTTGGCAGCCTGCTTGACTGGGGTTTCTTGGATCACTTTTTTACGGCCGACAGCACGGTCTGGCTGGGTCACAACGGCTAGAATTTCGTAACGGTCATCTGTCAAAAGTCCTTTTAAGACTGTTGCTGAAAAGTCGGGTGTCCCCATAAAGATTAATTTTGTCATATCTTCTCCTTCTTATAAAAATTGCTGCGGCTCATGGTCAATGCTGAGACGGAGCTCACTATTTTCCCGTTCTTGAGTCAGAGCCAAGACCTGGTTGAGGGTCGGCCCAAGCTCATCTTCTAAACGGTATTTAATTAAAATCTGGTAATGATAGAGGTTGTGGGTACGGGCAATGGGCTTGGGCGTTGGACCAAGAATGTGACTAGTTTCAGACAAACCTGACCGCAAAATATTCATGACTTCATAAGCACGTTTGACAACCTCTTCTTCTTTCTTGTGAGAAAGGGTAATGCCAATCGTGAAATAGTAAGGTGGATAACCAAGTTGTCGTCTAATACCCATTTCATAGGCATAAAAGCCTTCGTAGTCCTGGTCTTTTGCAAATCGAATAGCGTAGTGCTGAGGATTGTAGGACTGTATCAAGACCTGCCCAGCTTTTTCGGCACGACCTGCCCGACCTGCCACCTGAGTCAAAAGTTGGAAGGTTCTCTCAGAAGAACGGAAATCAGGCAGATTCAAGGCTGTATCTGCATTGAGAACTCCAACTAGAGTAACATTGGGAAAATCCAATCCCTTGGCAATCATCTGAGTACCTAGTAAAATATCTGCTTCCCCTCGGCCAAACTGGTCAAGCAGAGCTTGATGACTACCTTTCTTACGAGTCGTGTCCACATCCATCCGCAAAATGCGGGCCTGCGGAAAGAGTTCTGCCAGCTCATCATAAGCCTTCTGGGTTCCCGTCCCGTAGTAACGAATACTGCGACTCTTACAGTTAGGACAGACCTGAGGAATGTCTTTCGAAAAACCACAATAATGGCAGTTCATGTTCTTGGTATCCATATGCAAGGTCAAGGAAATGTCACAGTTGGGACAAGTATCCACGGTCCCACACTCCCGACACATGACAAAGCTAGAATAGCCACGACGATTGAGCATGAGAACCACCTGCTCTTTTTTAGCCAGACGGTCCTGAATGACTTCTAGCAAAGGGGGCGTAAAGTTTGACGTCTCGTTTTGTCCGATATAGTCCCGAAAATCAATCACTTGAACCTTGGGAATAGTGGCCTGAGGATTGGCGCGTTGGGTCAGACGCAAGTGTTGATAGACGCCTTTGCCAGCACGCGCCCGGCTCTCTAAGCTCGGTGTCGCGGAACCAAGAACCAATGCCGCTTGATTATATTGGGCCCGTAAAATAGCCACCTCTCTGGCATGGTAACGGGGATTACTGTCCTGCTTATAAGTCGCTTCATGCTCCTCATCGATTATCATAACACCTAGATTTTTCAGCGGAGCAAAGATGGCAGATCTGGCACCAACCACAACTTGAGCATCTCCACGTTCTACCTTGCGCCATTCATCATACTTTTCACCATTGGACAAGCCTGAGTGAAGAATAGCCACTTTCTCACCAAAACGTGCTATAAAACGCTCCGTCATCTGAGGAGTCAGGGAAATCTCAGGCACCAGCAAAATAGCTGTCTTGCCCTTGTCCAAAGCTCCTTGGATTATTTGTAAGTAAACCTCGGTCTTCCCACTTCCTGTAATCCCTTGAAGGAGGAAGGGGGGCTGATGACTACCAATAGCACTGACAACCGCATCACGCGCCTGTCTTTGCTCTGGATTCAACTCCAAAGGCTGACTTGCCTCAATGCCTTCAAAATAAGCAGCCGAGCGTTGCACTTCCTTTTTGACTATGGTCACAGCACCTTGTTCCACAAAGAAGTTAACTTGCTCCCGCGAGTAGGAATCTAACAAACTAGCCAAGGAATCACTCTCTGGATGAGACAGCAGATAGTCTCTCAGTTCTAACTTTTTCTTGGCGCGTGCAGAAATCTCTACACCTTCTAACTGAACAAGGTCAACCTCATACCAAGACTGGGTCTTGACCTTCTTCTGATCGACAGCCTGATATTCCAGGCCAAGTAGACCTTTTCTAGTCAAACGCATCATTTCGGCTTGCTTACCTAAATCCAGAGAAGAAAAGGCAAGCGAATCTTCTGAGCCAAATAGACGCTCTCGATCTTCCTGACTCAAACCTTCCAAAGGATAGAGAATCTTGTCATAGCTGGAGTTCAGAAATCCCGGCAACATAGCCTTGAGGATGGAAATTTTATAGGAGAAGACAGATTTGCGTAACTCCTCAGCCAGCCAGAGTTGTTCTTGCGTGAGAACAGGAGAAAAATCCAGCACCTCTGCAATATCTTTTAAATCTTGCTCCATCTCTTCTTCATCTGGTTGGGACTCCAAACCAAGAACAATCCCTTGAATCAGGCGATTGCCCTTACCAAAGGGCACATGAACCCGCATCCCAACTTCCAGCATTCCCTCAAACTCCTCAGGAATCCTGTAACTATAGGGCTGGTCCGTCTGCATCAAAGGCACATCTACGATAATCTTGGCTATAGCCATCTTCTCACCTCCTCCTTGTCAGTACATTCTTGCAATAGAAAAAATAAGATTGAGTCCCCCCAACCTTAAATTTTTTCACCTTCTTCTTTTTCTTTAGCGATTTGCTCTTTGATTTTCTTTTCTTCTTCTTCTTTGCGGCGTTTTTCTTCTTCGATACGGCGACGCACTGCTTCACGTTTTCCTTCTGGATCTGGGTGAATCGTAACGTTTCCTGATTCGATTTCTTCTAAAGCGCGAAGAGTTGATTTTTCAGATTTGAAACCTTGAGTTGCTGGCGCACCTGCTTCCAATTCGTGGGCACGTTTTGCTTCCAAGATTACGAGTGAATATTTTGAAGGAACCTTGTCGAGCAAGGTATCAATAGAGGGTTTTAACATCATTTGCTTGTACCTATTTTCTAAATTTTATCGGGTAGTTGGAGATTTTGGTAACATCTCCTGATAGTGACCAATGACACGATCCACACGGAAGTGCTCTGCTTCGATCACACGTTTGACACGCTCAGCAGCTAGGGGCACCTGATCGTTGACAATCGCATAATCATACTCACGCATGAGGGCAATTTCTTCCTTGGCTTTTTCGATTCGTTGGACAATCACTTCTGCACTATCTGTTCCACGACCTACCAAACGATCTTGCAATTCATCCAAATCTGGTGGTGTCAGGAAGATAAAGACAGCATCTGGAACCTTTTTCTTGACCTGAAGAGCGCCCTGAACCTCAATTTCAAGGAAAACATCGATTCCCTTGTCCAAGGTTTCATTGACATAGGTCAGAGGAGTTCCATAGTAGTTGCCGACATATTCTGCATATTCCAACATCTGACCTTGACGAATCAGCTCTTCAAACTCTTCACGAGTACGGAAGAAATAGTCAATACCATCCACTTCTCCAGGACGTTGTGCGCGCGTCGTCATCGATACAGAGTATTGAAATTGGTTTTCAGAACTCTCAAAAATCTCTCTTCTAACCGTTCCTTTTCCAACCCCTGAAGGACCAGAAAAAACGATTAGTAAGCCTCGGTCTGCCATTGTATCTCCTTTTAGTCAGTCTGTAAAAATAAAATAAAATTTTCCTTCAGATAGTAGCATTTTACACAAACTATCCTTCTACAGTCTTTCTATCTAGTGTAACAAAAAAGCAGTAATTTTTCAACTGCTCTTTCTTATTTATTTAGCATAATCTATGATTTATACAATGTAGCCCCTTTAAAAAAGACTTGCCTTTTTATTCCATTTAAGAGATAATGAAACTACTAATATAAAAGGAGAGATTTATGCCAATTTATAAAGGAAAAAATGTCGATGAAGCTATTGAAAATGGCTTGTATGAACTCAATCTCAAAAAAAATGAGGTTAAAATCAATATTATTGAAGAAGGAAATGCTGGAGTATTTGGTTTTTTTGAAAAAGAAGCTGAGGTTGAAATTACACCATTAAGCCCACTGGAATTGAAGGTAAAAAAACTAATTCCATATTTAATTGGTGTTGCTGTAATATTTATTATTCTTTTGTTGGTGCTATTTGGAGGAAACTCAGATAAGTCAACTTCTGTTCCAACTTCCACATCTACAGAAACTAGTTCCATTGTGGAAAAATCCGTCGAAAAAACAAATGAGGCATCATCTACATCACAAAGTTCTACATCTATTTCCTCTAGTTCAACTAGTACCTCATCAAGTTCTACCGAATCCTCGTCAACAAGTCCATCCCAATCAGCTGTCATCACGACTGAAAATAATGAGGAATTTAAAGCACTATTGCAGACTGAAGATTCAAACACAATAACAGATTTTGTTCAAAAACATAAAAATCAAACTATTGAATTCGATGGAAATATTGCCTATCTATCCAAATTAAAATCAAAGTATGATGTTCTCATACATTCTGGAGATTATCATCCTGATGAAGCTTCAGGTCCTAATTTCAAAATTCCTCAAATTACTATAATATCAAACCCTATATTTAATTCATTTAATGGTGACGATATTAAGATAGGGCAGAATATACATATAAAAGCAAAAATCGGAAATTATAACACTACTCAAGATTTAATCTATATATCCCCAATTGAGATTTCACCTCGATAATATAACGAATTATTTTCAAATAATTTATTCAAAAAAACTGAAGTCAGATTGCACTGACCTCAGTTTTTTATTATTTAGCATAATCTACTGCACGAAGCTCGCGAATCACGGTTACCTTGATATTTCCTGGATAATCGAGATTGTTTTCAATTTTCTCACGAACTTTGTGAGCCAAGATTGTGACTTTGTCGTCCTTGATTTGTCCTGGATTGACCATGATACGGATTTCACGGCCTGCTTGAAGGGCAAAGCTATTTTGTACCCCTTCAAAGCCGTTCGCAATTTCTTCCAAATCATGAAGACGCTTGATGTAGCTTTCAAGAGACTCACTACGAGCACCTGGACGTGCCGCGCTCAAGGCATCTGCTGCAGCGACAATCACTGCAATGACACTTTCTGCTTCAACATCGCCGTGGTGACTAGCAATCGTATTCACCACAACTGGATGTTCCTTGTACTTACGTGCCAATTCCATACCGATTTCAACGTGGCTACCTTCAACCTCACGGTCAATAGCTTTCCCAATATCATGAAGGAAACCTGCACGACGGGCAAGAGCTGCATTTTCACCAAGCTCGCTCGCCATGATACCAGCCAACTTAGCAACCTCAATCGAATGACGCAAGACATTTTGTCCATAAGAGGTACGGAACTGCAAACGTCCCATAATCTTCATCAAGTCTGGATGAAGGTTTGGCGCACCAATTTCATAGGCAGCAGCCTCACCGTATTCACGAATCTTATTGTCAATCTCTTGACGGTTTTTCTCAACCAACTCTTCGATACGAGCTGGGTGGATACGACCATCTTTGAGCAACATTTCCATAGTCATACGAGCAATCTCACGACGAATCGGATCAAATCCTGACAAGGTCACCACTTCTGGTGTATCGTCGATAATCACATCGACCCCTGTCAAACTTTCAAAGGTACGAATGTTACGACCTTCACGACCAATAATGCGTCCCTTCATAGTATCATCTGGCAGATGAACTGTTGAGTTTGTTGACTCCGCTACATATTCACCAGCGATACGTTGCATAGCTTGAACCAGGATGTCCTTGGCCATTTTGTCAGAACGTTCCTTAACCTCTTGCTCGGCTTCGCGAATGCGGCTGGCAATCTCCTTGGTCAAGTTTTCCTCTGTCTGTGCCAAGATAATATCTCGTGCTTCTGCCTGAGACAGAGCACCAATACGCTCTAACTCTGCTTCTTTTTGTCTTTCGACTTCCTCTAATTGCTCTTCACGCGCATCAAGGTTTTTCGCTCTATCAGAAATACTTTGTTCTTTTTGTTCAAGTGTTTGTTCTTTACTCGTCAAATTGTCGTCCTTACGGTCGAGGCTAGTAGCTCTCTCGGTCAAACGACTTTCGATTTGTTTGAGTTCTTGACGTTCTGATTTGAATTCAGCGTCCACTTCTTCACGGTATTTTCTGGCTTCTTCTTTGGCCTCCAATAGTGCTTCTTTTTTAAGAGACTTGCTTTCACGCTTGGCTTCATTAACAAGTAAATCTGCTTCACGCTCAGCTTGTCCACGTAAATTAGTTGCTTCTTGTTCAGCATTTAAAAGCATCAACTCCGCAGCTTCCTGAGATGATTTCATCTTGGCTGAGATGCTGACATATCCAATGACTAAACCAATGATGACGGCAAAAACAGCAATCGCAAGCGACATGATTTCCATGTTTTTACCTCATTTTATTGTTATTCCGAATGACATACATTCTTTTACATTCTACCATAAAAAAGTGATTTTCACAAACCTAAAATGGATATCGCTAACATCCGCATTATCACTATCATAGTTATCATTTACAGATATAAAGCGAATACCTTTTTCAGGAAATATCTTTTGTAAGTACTTTCCTGACTCGATATAATCTCTGCCGAAACGAGATAAATCTTTTACCATAATGATAGAAAACTTTCCTTTATTCAGGTCATCAATCATATTCTTAAAATTTGGTCGCTCAAAATTAGAACCACTATGTCCATCATCTACATATTCATAGGATAATTCAATAGATTTCTCTTCTACCTCCAAAAAGCAAAAAGGATAAATTTCCCCTACACTTTAATAGTGAAAATTTATCCCTCTTGGTAAGCTCTTTTATTAATTTTTTTGATAAAGAAAAAGCACATTTTATTTAACTGGTGCTGAAATCTTTATAATAACATTTTTTTAGTTCTTTCTAGAATAATGATATTAAGATTTTTCATATATCTTATATATTCTTCTTCTCTCCTAGCAATCCTAATATCTTCTTTATCTAAAAAGACAACCTGATTGTTCTCTAAATCTGATTTAATTAAATCTATAATTTTATTTTGCTCATATATAAATCCTTCTAACTTAAAAAACTCGACAAATTTCTCAAATCCATTTTTACAATTATCATCATCAAAAAATAGTTCAAACCATTCACGGTAATTCTCTATAGCATAATCTATTTTTGAATTATTATTTCCCGCAAACCATTCTTTTATAGCATATAGTGTTAAATCAAAACGATCATAATATCCTTTATAAATTCCATTCTTGATTCTAGGTTTTCCACCTCTAGCTGTATTAACGGTTTCTGATTTTCCACCACCTCTAGGGAAAAGAATGTATCCACCTATTGTTCTTGAAATACTCAAATGATCTAAAATTATTCTGTCATTTAATCCTGCCTTTTGTGCCCAATAAATAGAGGCTCCTATATAATCACTTGATAATAAATACTTATCCTTATCAATAAATAAAGTATAAAAATCTCCATTTCCAAAGTTTTGGCATTTATTACATACAGATGTTATTTTAAGTTTTTCTTTTGAATCATCATCAAAAAACATCTTACATAAATCATCGTACAACGCCTTACTACATACATCAGGATCCTTTCTATTATATAATGAAAAACCTTTGGGAAAATAAGGATATAAATCAAATAGATAATTTTTAAACTTCATATTTATTATTCTCCATTAAATCTTTTTAGGAAATTTAAAGTCAAATTTTCCTCCAAGCACACCCGCACTTACTCCCGCAACTACTACAAGTGTTGTACTAATTGTTCCTATTTTCTTCACGCCACTGTTTAGCTCTTTTGTTAAATAAAACAACATTGATCATATCTGCTTCACTTACATACTTGTAAGACAACTGTTCGTTGGTAAGATCTTTTAAGAGATATTCTTTGATTGCATCTGTATGAATTTTGTAGTTAATCTTAGAAATTTCTCTATTCAAATTCCAGCCTAATGATATCTTAGAATTTTAATCTGACTTAAGTCTTTTGTAATCCTGAATTACATACATCTTAAATTCAGCAGAAATACATGAAGCAAATTCAAAGGCAATATCTGTATGTGCAAATGCACCGCCATATCTTCCACCTTTTGAGATAATTCCGATTGCTCCAGTTTTCTCTACCCATTTCTTAGGAGACAATGTAAATGAATTATATCCAGCTTCCGATTTAATTCGGTCGAATTCGACCGAATTGAAATTCATGTTGTTTAAGCTTTTCCATAAACCAAGAAACTCAATTGTATCTTTTCTTCTCATCCAATTTTTAATTACATCACTCGATACTTATCCGAACGATAAGCTCCACGTAAGGTGTTCGCAATCGACCAAACTGCATTGACTACATTTGAAATCTGAACATCGTTCGACTGGAATATCGGTAGTTTTTCTTTAAAATTAGACATTTGCTTCCCCTGTTTTTATGATTTACAATTCTCTTCATTATACCACAAAATAAGAGTTATAAAGCGGATTCAAGGACAAAAATTGTGATCGCTATACTAAACTTCTTTTCTTTTTTTATCTTAGGAAATCTGATATTCTCCAAAAAATTTTATCTTCAATTTGCTAGCTAAAATTTCTAAAATAAAAAAGCCTACTTTTCAGTAAACTTAGTAGTAATCTTTGAAGGACAAGAAAGCGATGCTATCTCCATCAATCATATAAATCAAGCGATTTTCTGCATCAATACGCCGTGACCAGGCTCCTTGGTAATCATACTTGAGTGGTTCTGGTTTACCTATTCCTGTAAAGGGATCACGTTGAATATCCTTGATTAGTTTATTGATTCTTTTTAACGTTTTCTTGTCCTGAGTTTGCCAGTAGCAATAATCTGCCCAGGCATCTTCTGTAAACTTGAGTAGCATTCATCACTCCTCACTCACATGGACCTGAGTGCTTCCAGCACGAACTTGAGCCATTCCTAGCAAGACCTTGTCAGATAGTGCCTTGTTTTGAGCGATTCTTAGGGTTTCTTGAATACTATCCCACTCGCTCTTTGAAAGGACAACAATATCCTCATCAGGATTTTTATTGACCACCGTCAAAGGCTCAAATTCATCATTTGCCTTCTTCATATAGTCTTTTAAATGATTTCGGAATGTTGAGTAAAGGACTGTTTCCATAACCATACCTCATTTTACCTCTTTTCCACTATTATACACAAAAAGAAAGAAATTGTCAGGAACTTGTACAAGATTTTCTTTTCTATCTATTTATACTCAATGAAAATCAAAGAGCAAACTAGGAAACTAACCGCAGGCTGTACT
>NZ_JBBJZX010000040.1:0-16557 GCF_038148935.1 Streptococcus pseudopneumoniae
TTCAAACCCAATTCTGCAATTTTACCAGAAACACCTGCAACAATTCCAGATTTATCTTTACCAACAACAGTTATAATCGCTTTCATAAGCAAACTCCAATTCTTCTTTTAATAGGAAACCTGAACATTAAACAGGACTCTTTTCAAATAGTATAGCATAATTCTAACTAAAATACTCAAAAACGCCTGCTTACGAAGTTGTTCTTAAGAAAAAAACAATTTCGTAAACAAGCGTCTACTATCTCAACTTATGATGAGTGTTCCCGCTAGGATCGAAATCCTAGCGGTAGACCAGAGCTAGACTAAGAGCACAAGACTCCATCATCATAACACTCAACAAAATTGATGATTTTATACTAATTCGATGATCGCCATTGGCGCTGCATCACCACGACGTGGTTCAGTTTTAAGGATACGAGTGTATCCACCGTTACGTTCAGCATAACGAGGTGCGATTTCTGAGAACAATTTTTGAAGTGCTGTAGTAGAAGTGTACTTATCAGTTGCTTCATCATAGTTTTCAGATGCGATTTCATTACGTACGAAAGCAGCTGCTTGACGACGTGCATGCAAATCACCACGTTTACCTAGAGTAATCATTTTTTCAACAGTTTTACGGATTTCTTTAGCACGAGCTTCAGTTGTCACGATTGATTCGTTGATCAAAAGGTCAGTTGTCAAATCGCGAAGCATTGCTTTACGTTGTGAGCTAGTGCGTCCTAGTTTACGGTAAGCCATGTATTCCTCCTTTATTTATCTTTTAATCCAAGACCCAAATCAATGAGTTTGAGTTTCACTTCTTCCAAACTCTTGCGTCCAAGATTTCGTACTTTCATCATCTCTGCTTCAGATTTTTCTGTCAAATCATGCACAGTATTGATACCGGCACGTTTTAAACAGTTGTATGAACGCACAGACAAGTCCAGTTCCTCAATCGTACGATCCAAAATACGGTCGTCAGATTCAGTGTCAGCTTCTTTCATCACTTCAGTTGACTTAGCAATCTCAGTAAGATTTGTAAACAAATCAAGATGTTCTGTCAAAATACGTGCTGAAAGCCCTAAAGCATCTTCTGGAATAATTGTTCCATTTGTCAAGATTTCAAGGGTTAATTTGTCAAATCCATCATTGCTACCTACACGAGCAGGTTCCACTTGATAGTTGACTTTTGTAACTGGTGTATAAATAGAATCTACAGCAAGTGTTCCAACTGGTGCATTATCTTTTTTATTTTCATCAGCAGGTACATATCCACGACCACTGTTAACAGTCATAGTCGCTTTTAGGGAAGAACCTTCACCGATTGTAAAGAGATAATGATCTGGATTTACAATTTCAATATCGCTATCTGTCAAAATGTCACCAGCTGTTACTTCAGCAGGACCTTCAACATCTAGTTCGATGATTTTTTCGTCTTCAACGTACGATTTCACTGCAATTCCTTTAATGTTCAGAATGATTTGCATCACGTCTTCACGAACACCTGGAACTGTGTCAAACTCATGTAACACACCATCAATATTGATAGATGTCACAGCTGCTCCTGGTAGAGAAGCTAGAAGTACACGACGAAGAGAGTTACCAAGAGTTGTACCGTAGCCACGTTCAAGTGGTTCAATTACAAACTTGCCATAATCTTTATTTTCATCAATTTTTGTTATATTTGGTTTTTCAAACTCGATCATTTAGTTACTCCCTCTTAAACGAAAAGCAGTGTAATGCGATGATTATACACGGCGACGTTTTGGAGGACGAGCACCATTGTGTGGCACTGGAGTCACATCACGAATTGCTGTTACTTCAAGACCAGCGGCAGCAAGCGCACGAATAGCTGACTCACGACCAGAACCTGGACCTTTTACAGTAACTTCAACTGATTTAAGACCGTGTTCTTGTGCAGATTTAGCAGCAGCTTCAGAAGCCATTTGAGCGGCGAATGGTGTAGATTTACGAGAACCTTTGAAACCAAGAGCACCAGCTGATGACCAAGCAATTGCATTACCATGCACATCAGTAATCATAACAATAGTGTTATTAAATGTAGCGTGAATATGAGCAATACCAGATTCGATATTCTTTTTCACACGACGTTTACGTGTTGGTTTAGCCAAGACTTTTACCTCCTATATTATTTTTTCTTACCAGCAATCGCAACAGCTTTACCTTTACGAGTGCGAGCGTTGTTTTTAGTGTTTTGTCCACGGACAGGAAGTCCACGACGGTGACGGATACCACGGTATGAACCGATTTCCATCAAACGTTTGATGTTCAAGTTTACTTCACGACGAAGGTCACCTTCAACTTTGATTGCATCCACTTCACGACGGATAGCATCTTCTTGATCTGATGTAAGATCACGTACACGAACATCTTCTGAGATTCCAGCAGCAGCCAAAATTTTCTTAGATGTTGCAAGTCCGATACCATAAACATAAGTCAATGAGATTACTACGCGTTTGTCATTTGGAATGTCAACTCCAGCAATACGAGCCATGTTTTCTCCTTTCTATCTTATCCTTGACGTTGTTTGTGTTTTGGATTTGCTGGGCAAATTACCATAACACGACCATTACGGCGAATAACTTTACAGTATTCGCAAATTGGTTTGACCGATGGTCTTACTTTCATTTCTTATCCCTCCAAGTTTTTCGATTATTTAAAGCGGTAAGTGATACGTCCACGTGTCAAGTCATATGGACTCATTTCGACAGTAACACGATCTCCCGCTAAAATACGAATATAGTTTTTACGAATTTTACCAGAAACTGTTGCTAAAATCTGATGTCCATTTTCAAGTTCAACCGTAAACATTGCATTCGGCATTGTATCAACTACTTTGCCTTCAACTTCAATCACATCGTCTTTTGCCACGCAAAAGCACCTCCATAAATTTCGATTCGATGCCTCTAGACACAGAGACAACAATTATAAGTCAGACTATCTCAGTATAACATTTGTAGCAGATTTTTGCAAGTGTGAAAAACGCTTTATTTCAAATTTGTCAATACTTTTTCGATATCTGAGAAGACATCATTGATATCTTGATTACCTTCGATGTCATGAACCAAACCTTTGGCACGGTAGTGAGCAATGATTGGTTCCCCTTGAGCAATATTCACATCCAAACGACGTTTTACTGTCTCAGGTTTATCATCTTCACGTTGGTAGTAATCTTCTTCTTTATAGTCAACTGGTGGGTTAAAGACCTTGTGGAAAGTTTCTCCAGTTACGCGGTGGATGATACGGCCACTCAAACGTTCCAAGAGGCTGTCAGGATTTACTTCAATGTTGATAACACCTTCTAGTTCAATACCAAGTTCAGCCAATGTTTTGTCCAAGGCATGAGCTTGTTCGATCGTACGTGGGTAACCATCCAACAAGAATCCTGTTTCTTTAATATCATCTTGTGAAAGACGTTCTTTTACGATTCCATTTGTAACTTCGTCAGGAACCAATTCACCCTTGTCAATGTATGACTTAGCAAGAACACCCATTTCAGTTTGATTTGCCATAGCAGCGCGGAACATATCACCTGTTGAGATATGTGCAACATGGAATTGTTCTACGATTTTTGCTGCTTGAGTTCCCTTACCTGCACCAGGTAAGCCCATAATCAAAAGATTCATGATTTGATCTCCTTATTTTATTTTTAAATAGAAGCAAAAAGTCTTTTCACCCCTATTTAAAAACAAAATAGAAGAGGGGAGATCCAACTCTTACAAATGTCAGAGTTTAAACCTCCACTCCCTCAGCATTTACTGATTCAGTAAATACTTTTATTCTGTTCTATCCATGAAACCAACATACTTACGTTTCAATAGGTAACCTTCCAATTGTTTGATTCCTTCAATACCTGTAGAGATAATGATCAAGAGACTTGTTCCACCAAAGGCAACAACATCAGAAAGACCAAATACATCTTTAGCTGCAATCGGCAAAATGGAAATCACACCAAGGAAGAGGGAACCAACCGTTGCAAGACGACGAAGAAGTTTAGACATATATTCTTCTGTACCTTTACCAGGACGAACTCCATGGATATAGGCACCGCTCTTTTGTAGATTCTCTGCCGCTTTTTCAGGATTAATCTGTACAAACGTATAGAAGAATGTAAAGAGAATAATCAACAAAGCATACATGGCAATACCAGTTGGTGAAGTGGTTGCCAGAATTTCTTGTGCTGTTCTTACCCAAGCCCAATCATGGCCTGTAGCGCTCAAAAACTGAAGAATGGCCGCAGGCGCTGCAGTAATGGAACTTGCAAAGATAACAGGGATAACTCCAGCAGGGTTTACCTTCAAAGGAAGGTAAGAGCTAGATGGAGCACCTTGTGCAACCTTAGTATATTGGATTGGAATTTTGTATTCTGCTTGTTGAACATAAGTTGTAAAGTAAATGATCAACAATACAGTAATAATCAAGATGATTACGAAAATGATAGATGAAGTGATACGGCTACTTGGCACGTTCACAAAGTAGTCTACATAGATGCCCTGAATCATCTCTGGAATTGAGGCAACAATCCCGGCAAAGATAATCATAGAAACACCATTTCCGTATCCCTTATCTGTAATTTGCTCACCCAACCAAGTGACAATCATACTACCAGCTGTTAAGATGATACCAATCGTCAGAAAAACTTGTGGAGTTAAAGCAGTTTTAATCAATTGAGCTCCAGCCAAGGTATTAAAACCAGCTGTAATCCCGATAGATTGCACAAAGGCTAGACCCAAGGCAATATAACGAGTAGCTTGATTCAATTTTCTTCGACCTACTTCCCCTTGTTTACCCCACTCTACAAACTTGGGTAAAATATCCATTTGCAAGAGTTGGACAACGATAGAAGCAGTGATATAGGGACTAACTCCTAGGGCAAAAATCGAAAAGTTTTTTAGGGCATTCCCTGACACCAAACTCAACATGTTTAAGAAGGATAATCCACTTAAAGCATTCAAGCTATTGGCATTCACACCAGGAACTGTAATGCTAGTTCCGATACGAAAGACCAAAACGATAAAAATTGTAAATAAAATTTTTGATCGAACTTGCTTGACTTTAAGAGCTTCTCTTAATAATTTAAAAAACATAGGTCACCTCTCTTAGATGACTTCTACTGAACCACCTTTAGCAGTGATAGCTTCTTCAGCTGATTTAGAGAATTTAGCTGCTTTCACAGTCAATTTCTTAGTCAACTCACCGTTACCAAGAATTTTAATACCTGATTTTTCAGCTTTAACAATTCCTGATTCGATAAGAACAACTGGAGTTACTTCAGCACCATCTTCAAAGACGTTCAATTGGTCAAGGTTCACAATTGCGTATTCTTTAGCGTTGATGTTAGTGAATCCACGTTTTGGAAGACGACGGAACAATGGAGTTTGTCCACCTTCAAAACCAAGGCGAACTCCGCCACCGCTACGAGCTTTTTGACCTTTTTGACCACGACCAGATGTTTTACCGTTACCTGATGAAGTACCACGACCAACGCGGTTACGTACTTTGCGAGAACCTTCTGCAGGTTTCAATTCATGAAGTTTCATTTTTATTTTCTCCTCTTTTGTAAAATGCTAGCGCCGATAAGGGAGAAAAGGTTGTCTCCCCCATCAACTCGCCTATACGACGTCATCGTAGATGACTATATCTAGTTTTAGGGGATGGTATAGTGCACATCCCCTAAAAATTCATTAGTTTACTTCTTCAACTGTTACCAAGTGAGATACTGCTGTGATCATACCACGGATAGCAGCGTTATCTTCTTTAATAACAGAGCTGTTCAATTTGCCAAGTCCAAGTGCTACAACAGTTTTACGTTGTGATGGAATGCGTCCGATTGGAGACTTAGTCAAAGTAATTTTAATTTGAGCCATTTTATCCCCTTTCTTATGCCAAATCAGAAACTGAAATACCACGAAGGGCAGCAACTTCTTCAGCGCGTTTCAATTGTTTCAAACCTTCAACAGTTGCACGAACAATGTTGATTGGAGTGTTAGAACCAAGTGATTTAGATGTAATATCTGCCACACCTGCCAATTCCACAACGGCACGAACTGCACCACCAGCGGCAACTCCAGAACCTTCTACAGCAGGTTTCAACAATACTTTAGCTCCACCAAATTCTGAAAGAACTTCGTGTGGGATTGTTGTTCCAACCATAGGAACTTCGATCAAGTTTTTCTTAGCATCATCTACTGCTTTACGGATTGCTTCTGGAACTTCTTGAGCTTTACCAGTACCAAATCCTACGCGACCGTTGTGGTCACCAACAACAACAAGAGCTGCGAAACGAAGACGACGTCCACCTTTAACAACTTTTGTAACACGGTTGACAGCAACTACGCGTTCTTCTAATTCAACTGCATTGTCTTTAAATGCCATTTTCTAGTGTCCTCCTATTAGAATTTCAATCCGTTTTCACGAGCTGCATCAGCCAAAGCTTTCACACGTCCGTGATATAGATATCCACCGCGGTCGAACACCACTTCTGAAATACCTTTAGCGTTTGCACGTTCTGCAACGAGTTTACCGACAGCAACGGCTTGTTCAGTTTTAGTTCCTTTTGAAACTTCTTTGTCAAGAGTTGAAGCACTTGCGAGCGTTACACCCGCTACGTCATCAATCACTTGAGCGTAGATGCCTGTATTAGAACGGAATACGTTCAAACGTGGGCGATCAGCAGTTCCAGAGAGTTTTCCGCGAACGCGACGATGGCGTTTTTGGCGGAGTTTGTTTTTATCTGGTTTTGAAATCACAGTTTTCACCTCTTTAGTTTTAAATCGTGTGCTATGCACAAAGTTGGAAAATAGGTTGGTGGTTGAGAATCAACCACTCAACATTATTTACCTGTTTTACCTTCTTTACGGCGAACGAATTCACCAACATAACGGATACCTTTACCTTTATATGGTTCTGGTGAACGAAGGCTACGTACGTAAGCAGCTGTTTGACCAACTACTTCTTTTGAAATTCCGCTAACAACGATTGTTGTTGGATTTGGAAGTTCAAAAGTAATTCCTTCTGGAGCTTCAACTTCGTCTGGATGAGATTTACCAACAGCCAAAACAAGTTTAGATCCTTGAAGTTGTGCACGGTAACCAACCCCGCGCATTTCAAGTTCTTTCCTGAATCCTTCTGATACACCAATAACCATGTTGTTCAAAAGGGCACGAGTAGTTCCGTGGATAGTTTTCATTTCTTTTGAATCGTTTGGACGGTGAAGAGTTACTTCAGTACCTTCCACACGGATTTCAATATCTTTTGAGAACTCACGAGTAAGTTCTCCTTTAGGTCCTTTTACAGTTACAACGTTGTCATTGTTAGTGAGTTCAACACCAGCAGGCAACACGATAACTTTATTACCAATACGTGACATGTTTATTTTCTCCTGTTAGATTGTCAGGCCAGAACGGCCAGTTTTCACGGGGGCTAAATCGATTTCTCGATTTAAAGGAACATTTAGGTTTCAATTTCAAAGTGAATCTAGGCATCGTCTCGCAGGCATAACTTTGGGTTAGGCAAGAGACGATAACGACGAGTCACAAAGAAATTGGGAGCTAAATATTACCAAACGTAAGCGATAACCTCACCACCAACATTCTTTTGGCGTGCTTCTTTATCAGTAAGCAAACCTTCAGAAGTTGAAAGGATAGCAATTCCAAGTCCGTTAAGAACTTTTGGAAGGTCTTCACGTTTTTTGTAGACACGAAGTCCTGGTTTAGAAACACGTTTCAAGTTAGTGATAACTTTTTCACCGTTTGGTCCGTATTTAAGGAATACACGGATGATGCCTTGTTTGTCATCTTCGATGATTTCAACGTTTTTTACAAAACCTTCGCGTTTAAGGATTTCAGCAATCCCTTTTTTGATGTTTGATGCAGGTACTTCAAGTACTTCGTGTTTCGCTTGGTTAGCGTTACGAATACGAGTTAGGAAGTCTGCGATTGGGTCAGTCATAACCATTTTGTTTTTCTCCTCTTACTAGTAGTTTGCAAGTTGCACTTGCTAGTTAATACATGATACAAAGAGCGTAACAGCAAGAGCAAAAATAGGCAATTTGATGCAGGAGCGATGCTCCAAAGCAAATTGGTCTTTTTTGCCAAAGCTGTAGCTCGTGTTCAAATTGGCAAGCCCAACTGAACCCGGGCTAAACTCCGTGTGAAAAAGATAAACTTTCCTAGAAACTTCAGTTTCTTCGTCAAGTTTCCTATTTTCACTCGGAGTTTTGACGCCCTTGAGATCTTAAATTACCAAGATGCTTTTGTTACACCAGGAATTTGTCCTTTGTAAGCTAATTCACGGAAGCAAACACGGCAAAGTTTAAATTTGCGGTAAACTGAATGTGGACGACCACATTTTTCACAACGAGTATAAGCTTGAGTAGAGAACTTCGCTGGACGTTTGTTCTTAGCAATCATTGATTTTTTAGCCATTAGATTTACCTCCTATATTATTTTGCAAAAGGCATTCCAAGGCCTGTAAGCAATGCACGTGACTCTTCGTCAGTGTTAGCAGTTGTTACGATAACGATGTCAAGACCACGAGTTTTGTCAACGTCATCGAAGTTGATTTCTGGGAAAATCAATTGTTCTTTCACACCAAGTGTGTAGTTTCCGCGTCCATCAAATGATTTTGTTGGAACACCGTGGAAGTCACGTACACGTGGAAGTGAAACTGAAACCAATTTATCCAAGAATTCGTACATACGTTCACCACGAAGGGTAACTTTTGCACCGATCGCAACACCTTCACGAAGACGGAAGCCGGCGATTGATTTTTTAGCTTTAGTGATAAGTGGTTTTTGACCTGAGATAAGCGCCAATTCTTCAGCAGCTTTTTCAAGGCTTTTAGCGTTTGATACAGCTTCACCAACACCCATGTTCAAAACGATCTTATCTACTTTAGGCACAGCCATCACTGATGAGTAGTTGAATTGTTCTGTCAAAGCAGGAACTACTTCATTAAGATATTTTTCTTTTAAACGATTTGCCATTATACTTCTCCTTTCCTTCGTGATTAATCAAGCACTTCGCCTGATTTTTTGTTGTAGCGAACTTTTTTACCGTCTACAAATTTGTAACCAACACGACCAGCTACACCATTTTTGTCCAAAACTTGAACGTTTGATACGTGGATAGCTGCTTCTTTCTCGATGATACCACCTTGAGGAAGCTCGTTAGTTGGACGTTGGTGTTTCTTAACGATGTTAACACCTTCAACGATAACTTTGTTTACTTTTGGAAGGGCAGTAAGGACAACAGCTTCTGTTCCCTTATCTTTACCAGCGATTACGCGAACTTTGTCGCCTTTTTTTACAAACATTAGGTTTCTCCTTGATTTTTCTTACGCCCATAAGGGCACCCTAGCTTGAAGCTAGGGGACTAGTTTGTTTCTAAAAATTAAAGTACTTCTGGAGCAAGTGACACAATCTTCATGAAGCCACCCTCACGCAATTCACGTGCAACTGGGCCAAAGATACGTGTTCCGCGAGGAGTTTTATCTTCACGGATGATAACTGCTGCGTTTTCGTCAAATTTGATGTATGAACCATCAGCACGACGAGCACCTGATTTAGTACGAACGATAACTGCTTTAACAACGTCACCTTTTTTAACCGCACCACCAGGAGTAGCTTGTTTTACAGATGCCACGATAACATCACCGATGTTTGCAAATTTACGTCCTGAACCACCAAGAACTTTGATAGTCAAGATTTCGCGAGCACCGCTGTTGTCTGCGACTTTCAAACGAGTTTCTGTTTGAATCATTTCAGTTTTCTCCTTTCAGGTTTGATTAGATGATGACCGCTTCTTCAACAACTTCTACAAGACGGAAACGTTTTGTAGCTGAAAGCGGACGAGTTTCCATGATACGTACGATATCGCCTTCTTTGGCAACATTGTTTTCATCATGAGCTTTGTATTTTTTAGAGTAGTTAATACGTTTACCATAGACTGGGTGGTTACGTTTTGTTTCAACTACAACTGTGATTGTCTTGTCCATTTTGTCAGATACAACACGTCCAACAAGAACTTTACGATTATTGCGTTCCATTGAAATTTCTCCTTCCCTAGTCTATTATTTCGCTTCAGATTGAACTGTTTTGATACGAGCGATTTGTTTTTTAACTTCTTTCAAGCGAGCTGTTTGTTCCAATTGACCAGTAGCAGCTTGGAAACGAAGTTCAAACAATTCTTTTTTCAATTCGTTTTCGCGCTTCGCGAGTTCTTCTTGAGAAAGACCACGAAGTTCTTTAACAAATTCTTTTACTTCATTAAGTTTCATGCCTTCTCCTTATTCTGCTTCACGTTTTACGAATTTACATTTAACTGGCAATTTGTGGCTAGCAAGACGAAGCGCTTCGCGAGCGATCTCTTCAGATACACCAGCGATTTCGAACATCACTTTACCACGTTTAACTGGTGCTACCCAACCTTCAGGTGCCCCTTTACCAGATCCCATACGTACACCGATAGCTTTAGCAGTGTATGATTTGTGTGGGAAGATTTTAATCCAAACTTTACCACCACGTTTCATGTAACGAGTCATGGCGATACGAGCAGCTTCGATTTGGCGGTTAGTGATCCAATGGCTAGTTGTAGCTTGAAGACCGTATTCACCGAATGCTACTTCTTTTCCACCTTTTGCTTCACCGCGCATTTTTCCACGGAATTCACGACGGTGTTTAACACGTTTAGGTACTAACATTGGTTATTTACCTCCTTTAGTGTTTTTGCGAGCTGGAAGAACTTCACCACGGTAGATCCATACTTTAACACCAAGTTTACCGTATGTAGTATCTGCTTCTTCCCAAGCGTAATCGATATCTGCACGAAGTGTGTGAAGTGGAACAGTTCCTTCAGAGTATCCTTCAGCACGGGCGATGTCTGCACCGTTCAAACGACCTGATACTTGAGTTTTGATTCCTTTAGCTCCAGCACGCATTGCACGTTGGATTGCTTGTTTTTGTGCACGACGGAAAGCAACACGTTGCTCCAATTGACGAGCAATACCTTCACCTACAAGGTGAGCATCCAAATCAGGTTGTTTGATTTCGATGATGTTGATGTGTACTTGTTTTCCAGTCAATTTGTTAAGTTTTGCACGGAGTGCATCAACGTTAGCACCACCTTTACCGATAACCATACCTGGTTTAGCAGTGTGAAGTGAAACGTTAACTTTGTTTACTGCGCGTTCAATTTCGATAGTTGAAACTGCTGCGTCAGCAAGTTCTTTTTGAACGAATTTACGGATTGCAAGATCTTCATGAAGGTAATCCGCGTATTCTTTTTCAGCATACCATTTGGCATCCCAATCACGGATGATGCCGACACGCATACCAATTGGATGTACTTTTTGACCCACGATTTTACCTCCTTATTTTTCTGCAACAGCTACAGTGATGTGAGCTGTACGTTTGTTGATTGGTGAAGCTGAGCCTTTCGCACGTGGACGGAAACGTTTCATAGTTGGTCCTTCGTTTGCGAATGCTTCAGATACTACCAAGTTAGCTTTATCCAAACCAAAGTTGTTTTCAGCGTTAGCTACAGCTGAGTTCAAAACTTTCAAGATGATTTCAGCGGCTTTGTTTGGAGTGAATGTCAAGATTGCGATTGCATCGGCTACGCTTTTACCACGGATGTTATCAAGAACAAGACGTGATTTACGAGGTGAAACACGTACTGTACGAGCCATTGCTTTAGCTGAAGTAATTTCTGCCATTTATGTTCTCCTTATTTTCTACGTGTTTTCTTGTCGTCTGCAGCGTGACCTTTGTAAGTACGAGTTGGTGCAAATTCACCAAGTTTGTGACCTACCATGTCTTCTTGGATGTAAACAGGTACATGTTTACGTCCGTCATAAACTGCAATAGTGTAACCAATGAAACTTGGGAAGATCGTTGAACGACGTGACCAAGTTTTAATAACTTTTTTCTTTTCGTCGTTAGCTTGAGCTTCAACTTTTTTCATCAAATGCTCATCGACGAAAGGTCCTTTTTTAAGACTGCGTCCCATTTTTATATTTTCTCCTTTAAATGTTTACCACAGCGGCTTGCGCTCACATGGAGCGCTACCGAGCTGGCGGATTTACTAGTTGCTTAAGCGACTAGTTTAATATTATTTCTCGTTGCGACGACGAACGATAAGTTTGTCAGATTTCGCTTTCTTGTTACGAGTTTTAAGACCAAGAGCAGGTTTGCCCCATGGAGTAGATGGTGCTTTACGACCAACTGGTGCTTTACCTTCACCACCACCGTGTGGGTGATCGTTAGGGTTCATTACAGAACCACGAACTGTTGGGCGGATACCTTTCCAACGGCTACGTCCTGCTTTACCAAGGTTTACAAGTCCATGTTGTTCGTTTCCGACAACACCAACTGTAGCACGGCAAGTTCCAAGAATCATACGAACTTCACCTGATTGAAGACGAACAAGAACGTATTTACCTTCTTGACCCAATACTTGAGCAGATGCACCAGCAGCACGTACTAATTCACCACCACGACCTGGTTTCAACTCGATGTTGTGGATCAAAGTACCAACTGGGATGTTAGCAAGTGGAAGAGCGTTTCCGACTTTGATATCTGCTTCTGGACCTGAAACGATACGTTGACCAACTTCAAGACCTTTTGGAGCGATGATGTATGCTTTCACACCGTCAGTGTAGTGTACAAGAGCGATGTTTGCAGAACGGTTTGGATCGTACTCGATTGTTTTAACAACTGCTTCAACGTTGTCTTTGTTACGTTTGAAGTCAACCAAACGGTAGAAACGTTTGTGTCCACCACCTTGGTGACGAACTGTGATACGACCGTTGTTGTTACGACCAGCCTTGCTCTTCAATGCAACAAGCAATGATTTTTCAGGAGTGCTTGTTGTGATTTCAGCGAAATCCAAAGAAGTCATATTACGGCGACCGTTTGTTGTTGGTTTATAAACACGAATTCCCACGATATTTCCTCCTTAGATTATTCAGCTTCAGCAGCAAACAACTCGATTGCTTTTGAATCAGCTGTAAGTGTGATGATAGCTTTTTTAGTTTTGTTAGTAAAACCAGTGTAACGTCCAACACGTTTAGCTTTTGGTTTTACGTTGATTGTGTTAACGTTGGCAACTTTAACACCTTCGAAAGCAGCTTCGACAGCTTGCTTGATCAAAAGTTTGTGTGCACGAGTGTCAACTTCAAATACATATTTTCCTGCTTCAAGTTGAGCCATTGAGCTTTCAGTGATTACAGGTTTTTTGATAACATCATACAAATTCATTATGCAAGAACCTCCTCGATTTTAGAGATAGCTGCTTGAGTAACAAGAAGTTTGTCACTATTTGCGATGTCAAGAACACTTGCAGTTGTAGCAGTCGCAACTTTCACGTTTGGAAGGTTACGAGCTGAGAGAGCTGCGAATTCGTTTCCTTCTTCAAGAATAACAAGGACTTTAGAATCGATGCTCAAAGCTGCAAGAACTTTTGCAAATTCAGCAGTTTTTGGAGCTGTAAATTCAAGAGAATCAACGGCTACAAATTTATTTTCAGCAACTTTTTCTGAGTAAACAGATTTAAGCGCAAGGCGACGAACTTTTTGAGGAAGTTTGTACGCATAGCTACGTGGAGTTGGTCCGAAGACGATTCCACCACCACGCCATTGTGGAGAGCGGATAGAACCTTGACGAGCACGTCCAGTTCCTTTTTGACGCCATGGTTTGCGTCCGCCACCTGAAACAGCTGAGCGGTTTTTAACTGCGTGAGTTCCTTGACGAAGGCTAGCACGTTGGCTGATGATCACATCAAACACAACAGATTCATTTGGTTCGATACCAAAGATTGCATCATTAAGAACAACTTCGCCCGCTTGTTTACCAGTTTGGTCGAATAATGTTACATTTGCCATTTTGACTGTATTCCCCTTTCCTTATTATTTACCAGCTTTAACTGCTGATTTGATAGTGATAAGAGATTTCTTAGCACCTGGTACGTTACCTTTGATAAGGATAACGTTCTTTTCTGGAACAACTTGTACAACTTCAAGGTTTTGAATTGTTACACGGTCGCCACCCATACGTCCTGCAAGGTTTTTACCTTTGAATACGCGGTTAGGTGCAACAGGTCCCATAGAACCTGGACGACGGTGGTAACGAGAACCGTGAGCCATTGGTCCACGTGATTGTCCGTGGCGTTTGATAACACCTTGGAAACCTTTACCTTTAGAAGTACCAGTTACGTCAACAACGTCTCCAGCTGCGAATGTTTCAACTGTGATTTCAGCACCAACTTCCAAGCCTTCAACGTTTTTGAATTCACGAATGAAGCGCTTAGGAGCCGTGTTAGCTTTCGCTACATGTCCTTTAGCAGGTTTGTTGCTCAATACTTCGCGTTTGTCATCGAAACCAACTTGGATAGCGTTGTATCCGTCTGTTTCAACAGTTTTAACTTGAAGAACAACGTTTGGAGTTGCTTCAATAACTGTTACAGGGATCAATTCGCCAGCTTCAGTGAAGATTTGAGTCATTCCCACTTTTTTCCCTAAGATTCCTTTTGTCATGAGAAAATAGTTCCTTTTCTATATTTTTTATTCAAAAAGTTTTTAACGAGCGTTTTTTATGCTCAAATATCAAGCTTTAGATTAAAGTTTGATTTCTACGTTTACACCACTTGGAAGATCCAATTTCATCAAAGCATCAACTGTTTTTTGAGTTGGGTTAACGATATCGATCAAACGTTTGTGTGTACGCATTTCAAATTGTTCGCGAGAGTCTTTGTATTTGTGAGTCGCACGAATGATTGTGTAGAGGCTACGTTCAGTTGGAAGTGGGATTGGACCCGCAACTTGTGCACCTGTACGAGTAGCTGATTCTACGATTTTTGTAGCCGCTGTGTCAAGCGTACGGTGTTCATAAGCTTTCAAACGGATACGGATTTTTTTGTTTGCCATCTTTTTCTCCTTTTCGTCTATTTAAGATAATAGGCTAGCTCCACAAGAAAACCGACGCGGTGTTGCGTGGCAATGCAACCGAGCGTATCGCAACCTCTTGCATCAAAGCTAAAGCTGTAATTTACAGCACCATAATAGAATAACACAAAGCCCCTGCGATTGCAAGGGATTTGTTGCTATTTTTTCGTTTTTTTACAATGAAACTGTTTTCCTATTTTTTCTTTTTAAAATTAGGGATTTTCTTCTATATAAACTGACTCCTCTTGGCATCAAATTTATCTTCTGATTGGTCCACTAGAATGTCCGCCCTTGACTCAGTTTCTTTATAGTATCGCAGATACTGCTCCCGTCTCATCTGATGGCTAGCCAATATAAAGGATGCATCGCGATTTCTCACTGTCGTATCTCGATCTAGACGCCTTTTTAATTCGGTCTCCTCATCCGTGTAGAAACAGATGGTTTTGTCAAAGAGTTCTTTGGGTAAAAAGCCAACAGACATCCCTTCGACAATCAGAATTGGCTTTGCTCCAGACAAGACCTCACTAGCCTTCCAAGGTTCTTCAATTGTTAAGACATCCATACCTGCCTGCAAGGCTAAGATATCTCTCCGCAAACTTGCCAATTCATGTGCCACCGGCAGACAGGCTGTCACCTTTTGATTTGGTGTATCCTTTGGTACTACTAGATGGCGTTCTGAGGTGATATAAGGATCTGTTTCTAGCAAATTTACTGTAGTAGAATCTAAAGCTTGGTACAATTCCTGTGCAAAAGTTGATTTACCCGAAGCCCCATGACCGTATATTCCCAGTGTCCTGACTTTGCCCTTTTCTATTTCTGAAACAAGCTAGTCTATTAAGTCTTTTCTCTTCATTCTCTCTTCACCTGTTCATAGCTTTCTTTTCCGTCATTGAGCTTATGCCAAATCACTACTTGCCCACTTTTGAAAGATTTTTGCACATCGATAATTCGTTGATTGGAAGAACCTCGAAACTGGAGCATGAGATTTCTCTTAGTTCGGTCATACCGTCCATCGACAAGGATGTCAATTAGTGATAAGAGTTCCAGTTTATCTGGAGTTTCCAACATCATTTCTTCCCAAGTGTAGCCCGTCCAGGACCAGATGTCTTTTTCTGGCAATTCCTTTCGGATGCGTTTAACGAGAGGTAAGAGAATGCCCGTATTGAGGAAAGGCTCCCCTCCCAGCAAGGTCAATCCTTGAACATAAGGTTGAGCGAGATCTTCCATGATCTGTTCTTCTAATTCTGCTGTAAATGGAATGCCAGCATTAAAAGACCAAGTCGCAACATTATAACATCCCTCGCAGTGAAACATGCAACCTGATACATAGAGAGAGTTACGCACACCTTCTCCATCTACAAAGTTAAAGGCCTTGTAGTCGATGATACGCCCTTGACTGAGTTCCTCGCTTTTCCATTCTTGTGGTTTTGGATTATTCATTCGCTACCTCTATCCAATAACGCTCCACACCATTGCGAACATCCTCAATGAGACCTCCATTTGCTAGAATAACTACTCTGCTAGCAGGATTATTCACGCTACAGGTCACTAGAGCTTTCTTAATGTTCTTTTCCTTAGCAACTTGCAAGCCCTGACGGAGAGTTTCCTTAGCATAACC
>NZ_JBBJZX010000041.1:0-16366 GCF_038148935.1 Streptococcus pseudopneumoniae
TGCCGATCTCACTTCATACGGAACGTTGATAATTTCCGTACTATTATCTGCATAAGTCACTACCACTTCGATAGTATGAGTTCCAAGAGCAGTTGGATAAGTCGTACCATCTTTTAATGTTGCTGACGCTTTATCAGCAACGGTTACAGCATCTAGCAATTCTTCATTTGTAGGGGTGCTTCCGCCAACTACTTTGCTAATTTTAGTCGTTTCAACCTCATGTTTTGGAACAGTAACAGTATAGTCACGTGCGGAGCTTTCTGCTGCTCCTTCTCCCTTAGTTGCTGTAATTTGAACCGTACGATTTGTAATTCCTAATGTTCCATTCGGAACTACAAGTTTATCTCCGACTTTCTTAACAGCAGTATCTGTAGATGCCCAGCTGTTTTCACTTGTAAGAGTGACAGTCTTCGTTCCATCATTTTCTGTAGGAATATTAAATGTAACCTTATCTGCATCTGTTGGAATAGTGAACTCATAATCACCATTCATTTTCGCCGTTGACGTCAACTCTGCTGGTTTCGGATGTTTAATAACGACTTCTGAACTGTTATCAGATTCTGTTTTATCGTTACCGGAAGTATACACAACTTTGGCGATAATTTTTCTACCTGCAGCAAGAGTTTGACCTTGAGTTAACGGAACTGAAATATTATCTTTCTTATCGTAGTTGCCTTCTTTAGCCACTACTGTCTCACCAATCTTAACAGGATCCACTGCAGAATCAGTTACATCGTAAAGTTCTACAGTTGTTCCGCTGTTCACGTTGTTGACCGTCAAGCTTGTTGCACCGGTTGTTGCACCCTCTACTGTCGGAGTTAACGGTTTGACTTCAAAAGTAACATCAAATTTTTCAGAACGATTCCAATTTATTTGACCGTTATCTCCTGCCATAAAGACTTGAATACCATCTTTATACTTACCAAGGTAATTTGCTTTTTGTTTTTCAGAAGTTCTACTATAGCTTGCATATTCTGAATAACCGTTACCAGATGTTGATTTCCAAGCAGAAGATGTCCTTGGTGAGTTAGACAAAAAGTAAGTCTGAGCATTATTAGTTGTTCCACTAAAATTCGTTCCGAAAGTAGTGATCACATATTTTGTTACAGGAACAGCATGATAAACTTTCAGGTTGATATCAATAATTTGCTCCACACTTTCTTCTGTACCATCAGCATTTGTTACACGATAAATAACTTTTACGTCACCTTTTGTATTCTCCCCACTTTCATTTGTCGCAACATTTGTACTTGGCTTATTATCCCATACTACTGTCACACCATCTGCTGGTTTGTTTACATTAGTGTTATTCTGACCTTTAAACTGCACATAATTTTCAGGCTGTGTTCCTTCAGGTAATCCTTGATTTAACAGTGTTGTAAATTTATCCTTTTTAGCTACAACTGTTGGATAAACTGTTACTGGTACACTTACTTCCGTTAGAGGGCGTGTTTGATTATTCGTTTCTGTCTTTTCAGAGATGAGCAATGTTGCAGTGCGTGTTCCTACTGTCGTAAAGTCAGGTGTTTCTTTCCAAGTAGCAGTCAAATAGTTTGGAAGTGTTGCTGCTTGTCCATTTTCTTGATAGTTCAAGAGACGCTCTGGATGATTTTTCAATTCACTAAACGCGTCATTCCCTGCAATTTGTTTGATAGATTTTCCTGTAAATGTACGATTCTCTACAACACTGTATTCTCTAGCATCACTTGTTTGACCAAAGGCTGTTTGAGTTACAGTGACTTTATTTGTCGAATAGCCCACTTTATTATTTTGTTCTGTTTGGTGTAGGTAGGTACCTTCTGGAAGATCATAAGACCAAGTTCCATTAGTAGGAATGATAGTTACTTCTGTATTATCTTGGAAATGTAATGTTACCTTAGTAGCACCATTAACAGCCGTACCTGAAATAGTACGATCAGTATCTCTCAACTTATCACCAGAGGTTGCTGTGATAGTCGGTGATTCAAGTTTAACCGTCTGATTCCCTTCTACCGTAACCATGGCTACATCTGGAAGTGTAACCAATGTCCTACCATTCTCCTCTACAACTATGTTTGTAGCTGTTGGATTTAATTTCTGAACAGCTGCTTTAACTGATTCTTTTTCAGTACTTGTTAAATCAGTAGTATTTTTAACTGGCGTTTTTTCAGGTGTTACAACTATTGGAACATTCACATCTTTTGAACTTCCATCCGTATATGTCACCTTAACAACTACCACACCACCATTATCCGGTACATCACCAACAACATCCTTAGCTTTTATATGCACTTCTTTCACAGCTGCTTTTATCTCATCTGCTGTATGAACTGCATTTTTAACATTCCTTATCAATGCTGTGACTTCGGGTTTATACTTCTCTGACTGATTCTGTTCACGAACATTACCGTTCAATCTTGCTGTCGGGATTGTATCTCCTGTATTAACACCTGCTCCTGCATGACGGTAAGTAACATCACCATTTGTTGCAACCTGTAATTCAGCAAGATTAACTGACGGATTAGCTTTCTTGACAGCTGCTTTTACAGCCTCTATTTCTGTAGAAGTCAAAGAATTTGGATTAACAACTGGCACCTTATCAATTGATGCTAATCCTGACCATGCTTCCGTTTCGTATGAGTCTACTTGACCGTTTACATTACTTTCATGACGAACTACAACTCTGTCTCCAGCACGAAACTTCTCGGAACCTGCTAATGTAACTGTGATACTTCCGTCACCTGAAATACTAATAGTACGATCATTACGACTGTTGGTATATCCGTTATCAGTTTTTATGAGTTGCATTCCGACACCACGAATACTTAAATGAAGTTTATCTCCAGTTGACACAGGAGTTTCTGGTTTGATTGTAACAGTGTTGTCACCTTCATTAAATGTTGAAGTAATATCAACTGGTTTAACTTCTAGGATAGGGACTTTCACTTCTTTTGTAGAATTATCAGAATACGTTAATTCTACAGTAACAACCTTCTTACCATTATCTTCCGTAATAGCTCCATTGTTTTTAATTACTTTTGAAGTTGGTGTCGGTTGACCTGCTGGTATCGTAATCTTACCTAATACACGATCATTTTGCGAAGTTGCTATACGCCCTTGTACAGATGCATCTTTTTCAGCTTTAACAGAAGCTGTTGTTATAGCTGGTTTTGATTTATTAGCATCAGTAGTATTTAACGGAACTTCTACTGTATCATTTGAACCATCTGGGTATGTCACACGTGCAGTTACAAACCAAGTTCCATCAGGTTTGGTCTGAACATTTGCATTCGTCATCTCAAATGTTAAGTTTGTTGTATTATTACGTACGTTAACTGTCCCTCTATCCGTTGCAAAAGTTAAAGTATCTTTAACCTTATTGAATTCGGCTGTAGTCAAGCTAGTGTTCGGCTGTGTAATGTCACGTTCAATTGTTACTGTAGATACAGACGGCGTATATTTAGCAGCTTGAGTTAATATTTTAAAGACCACACGCGTTGGATTTGAAGCGTTATTTGGGGAAATTTGTTTCAATTCATTGCCTGAAGCATCCATAGTAGAAACAAAGCGAGTAATCAAAGTCTGTCCATTGGTCCAAAGCGCACTACCATTTCTAGCATTCACTTTACCAGTAATGAAGACCTCTTGTGGTGCTGTAATCTCTAAATTATTTTGAAGATCTTGTCTATTATAGTTTAGTCCATAAGACAAATGAGCACCTATTGCATCGGCATATAGAAGAACTGTTCTTAATTTCCCAGAATCATCATTGAATGTTCCTAATCGAATAGGATTTGCTGTTATATCCTCTGTAGGTGTTACATATACAACACGATCTCCGTTACTCTCTACAGATGTATATACTGAATCAAATTCAAATGTTGGAGGTATTTTATCCCCTATTTTTGCATTTTCAGATGTAGTTGTACTATCTAAACCTTTAGCTGTGACTTTAGCTGTAACAGTAGCGCTATCTTTCACTGCACGATCCTTAATCGTTACTGTCCCTGTAGTTTCATCAATAATCACTCCATCTGCCGGCGCATTGATTAGTGTCCACCTACCATTTGTCTTCTGAGCTGTCACTGTTACTGATGCACCTGTAGACGTTGCTGTATTTGTATAGGTTATGCTTAAATCATTCGCATTCGTTTCGTTTGAATTCGTAATGACTACATCACCATTGTCTTTTGGTGTTACGACTGGCGCTGTTGGCTTTAATTCAAAGGTAATCGTTTTTTCTATATAACGACGACCATTTATCTCTGTATTATCACCAGTTTGACCAGACACCACTGTACCAATACCCTCTACTCCTGCATAATTT
Organism: Streptococcus pseudopneumoniae; assembly: GCF_038148935.1. GTDB lineage: Bacteria > Bacillota > Bacilli > Lactobacillales > Streptococcaceae > Streptococcus > Streptococcus pseudopneumoniae_U. Next base: position 4,307 of record NZ_JBBJZX010000041.1, read on the forward strand.
TGAGGGAAGTAAGCTCTGGCTTTCACTACATAGCGACCAGGATCAGTATATCTTAAGGTACGTGTTGTGGTACCAGTCGCCTCATCTACATAACGGAAAGTCATATTTTGAGGGAAATTTCCCGTATCTTGACGATTATTACCATCATTTACTGTTAAAAAGTGATTTGGATCTGGAATATTTTCCCCTTTAGTCACAGGTACCGTAATAGCATCAACATTCGGTTGCTCCGAACGTCCTGTTTCAAAGTCTAAATCAACCACCTTAACACGAAACTTCACTTCTGCCTGATTACCAGATGAAATACCATTTGTACCATCTGATACTTTTAGCGTAACTGTAGTAGTTCCTAACCGGGCATCTGTTGCTACAGTTCCTTTAATTATATGTTCAGCAGGTGTTTGTTCTGTCTTACCAGTTAACGTTAAGCTATCATTATTCGTGCCAGTCCCACCAAATGACACCCCACTTGGCAATCCATTCATGTACTGAACATTAACACGTCCTGCTATTTCATTATCAAATAAAGTCAATGGTAATTCTAACTTCGCACCACGGAATACAGTAACAACTGGAGAACTTGATTCATTAGCAGACAGTATACTTACTCTATTTCCGTCTGATTTATTAGTTAATTTAACCGTCGGAGGTGTCTCCTCGGTTACATTGAATACGACATTTTTTTCAACCCTTTCCGGTGTATAAATGGTTACATTCTTACCATCAATTTCCTTCTTAGTCGGTCCTCCTGTAGGGAATGTTGTAACAACTTTATAATCTGTATTTCGTCCTGCACTTGTTAAACGAGTCGTATTAGGTACTTCACTAGTATTCTTAGTCCACTTATATGTCGTACCATCTGGAAGATAAGTATCTGAAGGAGTGGAATTAGTTTCCCCAACTGCTCCTATAAATTCACTAGCATTTCCTAACTCTGAGTTTAATGTAGCTGTTTTAGGGCTATTTTTCACTTCAAGATCCGCAATTACGTACTTAAACTTATATGTTCTTTCATTGTTTAATGCATCTTTCACGACAACATTAGCTTCACGTTCACCTAAAGGAGCATTCTGTTCAACAGTGTTATTAGTTGATAATGTATACGTTGTACCATTATTCATATCCCCAGTTTTCGGCGCATCAGTCCCGCCTTGTTTGTTGAACCATACTCCTTTTGGAATTCCACTTGCTTTTAAGTAAGTAGTTTTTCCAGAATTATCGTTCACTTCAAAGGTTGGATTAAATCTTGCCCCTCGATAAATGACAAATCGATTATCATCTGCATTTTCTGTCAATGCGACACCATTCATTTTCACAGTCGGAGCTTCCTTATCACTCTTCTCGACCGCTACCTTGATGTCTTCTGTAGAAAGGTCTGGGTATGTAATTGTTGCCCCTACATAATAGGTACCATCAGCATCTCGCTTAATTGCACCATTTTCTTTCATAACTATTTCCAAGTCAGTTGTATCATGGGATACTTTTACATCACCTTTAGTCGTAGTAAACTGAATCTTGGACTTAATCGCAGTAAATTCATCTTGACTCACCGTCTGTCCAGCTGCAGTAATATCTTTTGCAAGAGCTTGTGTCGCTACTGTCGGTTCATATTTAGCTGCTTGTGTCAATACTTTTAAGGCAACACGAGTGGGATTTGTGATACTTGCACTGAGCTCTCTCACAAAATTATCCGAAGCATCTGTTGCGACAATATAACGAGTATACAATGCATCGCCATTACGCCAAGGTCTATTACCATTTTTCTGTGTTAATTTACCAGTAACTGTAATATCTCTTGGAGCAGTTACTTCTTGATTGTCAGTCTTAACCAAGTCATTATAAGTTAATCCAGAACCTAGCGCAAAACCTAGATTATTCTGTTCGGATAATCTCACTTCACGTAATTTACCTGAGTTATCATTCACAGTAGCTAATGTTATAGAACCATTGTCTAGGTTTTCTGTAGGGGTTATATAAGCCACACGCTCACCATTGACAACTTCTGTATATTTCTCATTGAATGTAATCGTTGGTAATACGCGCTCACCAACATTTGAAGTTGCACTTGTGGTTGTGCTATCTATATCATCAACTGTCACTAGTTTAGCTGTAACGCTAGCATTATCCTTCACTTGACGGTCTTTAATAGTGACTTTCCCAGTAGCACTATCAATAGTCACTCCATCAGAAGGCGTACCATCGCTTAATACCCAAACATTTCCCGTTTTTGTTGCCGTTAGATTCTTTTGAACATTATTTTTATCTGTGTAAGAAAAGCTCAATCGGTTAACATTTGCTTGATTTGTGGGACTTACTACCACATCACCATTAGTTTGAGCAGATACTTCTGGGGCTGTCGGTCTAACTTGAAACTCTATATCACGAGCTATATAAGTACGTCCTGTAATTTCTGAAATCTTATCTCCAGTTGCATTAGTTGGAGTTGTCGGCAATCCCTTAGTCGAAACTGTATTCGTTGGGAAGAAAGCTGCTGCCTTTACATTATATTTTCCTGGTGTTGTGAATTGTAAGTTAGTTTTAAACTCAGTTCCATTAGCACCTGTAATATAACGGAAAGTCATTCCTTGCGGAAAGATATAATCACTTCTTCGAGTTCCTTCTGTACCTGTTAGATAAGTGTTTGGATCAGCAGTATTTTTATTTAAAGTTGCTTCGGTAACAATTTTTTTGTCATTCCCACTAGATGAATACCCTTGTTCAAATGCAACATCTAGCACACGAATATTAAATTTGACTTCTTTTTTATTCCCTTGATCTACATCTCCATTAGTAGCATCAGATACTTTCAATGTAACAGTTTGTACTCCAAGGTTTGCATCAGAAGCAACTCTACCTCTCACAGTATAAGTACCAGGTGTAGTTTCGGTTTTACCACTTTCCTTAATTGTCGTAGAGGTAGTTACATTTTCATTACTATTGAACGACACACCCTTTGGAAGACCAGCTTTATAACTAATATTCACTTTTCCTGTGCTAACATTGTCATAATACTTTAATGGTAATTCAAGTGTTGCTCCACGATAGACATCGACTGTAGTAACAGAAGCATCATCAGTTAATGTAACCTCTTCATTACTTCCTTTGTTGGTTAATTTTACAGTTGGAGCTTCCATATCTGATGGAACAGTAGTCGTGCTTGCCTCACTTAATCCAGTTGTATTGGACTTTTGCTGTGCACTAACCTGCGTTCCCGAACGAGCAGCGCCAAATGGAATCGTAACTGTTGCGGTTCCATCTGTGCCATTAGTAATTCTAACATTCGAGTCCGGTTGAGCTAAACTCCAGTTTTGATTATTTTTGTTTAAAATAGTATTCTGAGTCGCTCCGTTTGCAGTCACATATGAAATAATTGCTGCATTTGCATCGTTTCTCCCGATTGTTGCAATCACATCTCCTGTTGAAGTTGTGACAAGTTCTGGTTTTGTTGCGAATGGAACAATTGGTGTTGTGGCATGGATAGATTGTGTACTAAGAGAAGATTGTACTCCCCTATATACCTCATCTGTATTCTCTCGAACAAGAGCCATTACCATTCTGACATCATCTGTCCCCAAAGACCCTTGTTTATAATTTTCTGGTCTAAAAGTAACTTTCCCGTCTTCTCTCAATAAACTCGAAGCTACAATTTGGTAATTTTGCGCAGGTCTAGTGAATTCATTCTCGTTATTCGACCCACCTTTTACTAGAAACACTTTCCATTGAAGACGATCATCACCTACTTGAGTTGTTGTATTTGCTGGATAAGTAAAACCTTGACCCTCAATAACAGGACGCTCATTTCCCGTTTTTTCTGACTTCCCTTTTAAATCATCATTTGTTGTTTTGAAATTTCCTGCCAACGGTGGCAACACAAGTGTAGCGGTTGTTGTCAATTCGTTTCCGGTTACGGTTGTTGCAGTAACTGATAAGGTGTGAAGTCCTGATATATTTTTATTGAAATTTCCACGTGCTGCAATGGTCATACTTGTGGTTCCTGTACCTTCTTTTACCCAAGTAACTCCCAGACCATCTGCACCACTTATGCGAATATCTTTAATCTTATCAGCACTCTTAGCAAGAAACTTAATTCCACTACCACCAACCTGTTGATCCAAAGGCCATTTAATAAGCTTATCGTTTTTAAAATCCCGACCATTCAGTGTTAAGCCCACTTTCAAATCTGTATTTTTAAAATCTGCTTCCGCGCTAAAATCAGTTGTTTTCGAACGTTGCTTAGCAAATACATGGGTGTTCAATGCAACTGTCCCTGCAGTCATATGAACAGTTGCAGTTCCATCACGATTATCAACGACTGTTACTGTAGAGTTAGCATTGCTATTATCTTTATTCCAATAGCTATCTTGTCCTTTGGTAAATGCGACAACCTGTTGTCTACCAGCTGCGTCTGTATATCGAACTTCCGCTTTTGTAGCTCCCTTTTGACCAATGGTTGTCGTAATACTATCATCTACATTTTTTTCAATGATTGGCTTTATTTCAAAAGGACGAGCAACTGCTGTTTTTTCATTTGACGGATCAGAAAAGACTAGATTAGTGGTATTTCCGTTTTGTGTATACGACTCACCCTTAGCTACGGTTTTAACAAGATAAGTACCTATACCAACTTCAACATCTTTGAAACGTGCACGACCGCTACTATCTGCCGCAGCTCTTTTTACTTCTTCAAGTTCTCCATTTGCCAACTTACGATAGAGAACCATTTCAACACCTTTGGTTCCATTTGTCGCCTCAACTGTCACTATCTTTCCAACAGAATCAGTGAGTTCTGTTGATAGAGATGGGGTTTTCGGTTTGACAACAAAGGTCAGTCCAATCACTTCTGATGAACCATCTCCTGTCGGACCATCAAATTTTCTTTCAAGCACATAGTTCGTCGCTCCTGGTGTATCCAGTATCTGTCTTGCACCAGAATAACCAACTAACTCTGTTCCCAATTTAAAAATTTTATAGGTCGCAGGTGCACCATTTGCTTGGTTAGCTTCCACTTTATTACCAGAATTTTTAAGATACGATGTATAATCTATCGTCTTAAAATAAGGATAATTAGTATCCCCAACTGTTATCAAGGCATCTGTATCAAAAGGTTTATCTGCCTTGACACTATATACACCAGAGACTACTTCTCCTCCATTGCCGTCTCCAAAGTTAGTAACACCTCGTTTTCCTTGACTAATAAAAAACACCCCATCTCCCAGCGTTTCTGCTGGATATTTCTCAATTAAGTCAACTTCATCATTTGTTCTAGCGTACCATTGGTTAATCAATTGACGAGTAGAACCCTCGACACGCTTAAGTCCACTAGCAAAAGTTAAAGAACGTAAATCACGTGAACCGTTCGTTTCAAAAGTAATCTCATAAGAACGATCATCTCCACGTTCCAACTGGAAAGTATATACATCTTTGACATCTGCCATAATACGAGAGAATTTCTCATTTGAGTACTTTTGAATATTGGGGTCAGTTTCAATAACTCTATCACGATAGTAAAATCCTCTGTCTGTCAAGTGCGCTGCACCATGAGTTGCTTGTCGCGCAATACCTTCTAAGGTACCTACATCAAATTGCTGTGCTGCAGTTGTCCCAACTACTGATATTCTTGCATTAGTATTCTCTTTCGTACCTTTTTGAACATCTTGAAGTCCAGCACCTCTAAAAGGTGAGTCCTGAGGAAGATTTCTAAAAGCATTTGACAATGCGTTCTTCAACTCATCTTCTCCCGGAGCAACAGATGGTCGTTCTATCAAAGAACCACCATTTTTATCAAAGGTTTGAACCGCTACAGATCCACTCTTTAAAGTTTGCCCTTGTGGCAATGTAAAGTAAAATTTATTTACCCCCAGAGTCTTGTGTTCTCCATTAACAACAATCTTCCAACGTAAGCCTGTATCAGTTCGCTTTACATCTATATGGAAATTTTTATAAGCCTCTGAAATTTGTCCCCCTTCATAGTACGGGGTACCTACTCCACCTTTTGAGTAGAATACATAGCTATACTTAGGATAGGGAGAACCATTCTGACCATTTTCAAAGAAGTAACCTGTTTTATTATTATACGCAGCCGTCTCTATATGAGCCGCTCTATCCTGCCCAGCCGCACGTGCACTACGTGTTTGTGCTCCTGCTGGCATCGAGCGGAAACCTGACCATCCTGTAGCGTTGGTGCGCGGTTGGATGGTGACATTATTTTCACTTGGAGTTGCAGACTCTGCTGAATTTGCGGTTCCTGTGACCTCTCCTGCATTGGCTTCATTTCCAAGAAGAACTCCTTCAATCAGTTCACGGGATCTTTTTAGACCTACTAGGGCAGCGTCAAAATCTTCTTGACTGATAGTGTCGCCTTTAGAGAAGGCTTCATTGAACTTATCAGCGGCTGCCTTAGCTGCTTGGATTTTATCTTCCGATGCATTGTTAGCTCGGAGTTGATTAGTGATAAACTCTAACTCTTTTTTTAGGTCATAAACACCATTTTTACCTTCTGTGTTGGTGTAGGTTGGGAGTTCCTGTGGAGTCGTTTGAGAGTTGGCCTCAGAAGCACTTGTGTTTCCTCCAGCAGATGGAGCGTCTTGGTTTGCGGCTGGTGCTGACGCGCTCAAGCCTCCTCCTCTACGACGTTTCCCTCCGCTTGCTTGCGTAGCCGCAGCTCCGTCTGGAGTAGCGAGTCCGGTAGAGGTCAGACCTGTAGATGCCAAACCTGCCTTTTCCAAGATTGTTGGAGTTTCTAGGCTAGGTGTCAAGGCTTGATTGACACGGCTGATTAGGGCTTCCATCGCTCTTGTTTGCTTGTCAACTTGCTCTTGTGTCGCTTTAGGGTTGCTCAAAACTGCATTAGCTGCTGCTAGACCCGCTTCCACTTCATCGTGAAGCGCCTTCATAGAGTCTAGGGTCAGATTTGCCAACAAAGCTTGCAGATTGCTTTGGGTTGATTTGGCTGCCTCTGTATTAGCGGTAGCAGTCGGCTGTTCTTGCTCTTTTACTTCTCCTGCTTGAGGAGTTTCTTGAGCATGCTCTGACTGGCTAGAGTTAGACTCAGCTCCTGCTTGCCCTTGTTCAGCTTCTCCAGCTGGCGCCCCTTGTGCTTTTAGCTCATCGGCTGGTTTGAGTTCAGCTGGCTGGCCAGTTGAAACCTTGTTCGAGTCTCCCTCATCCGAGCTTTCTGGATCACCATCTGCATTACCATCAGAACCTGCCGTAACGACATCACTTGCTGTAACTGAAGATACAACAGGAGCCTGAGCAGCTACTCCATTGGCAAAGAACATCAATGCCGCAACCGCGACACTGGCAGCACCAAAGTGATATTTTCGAATCGAATATCGGAAAACCTTTTCTTTGTTATATTTTCCAAAGTCCATGAAATCTTTCTCCTTTTTTGTAAGTTGTTTTGAAAACAAAAATAGCCTTATCATCCTCAAACTTACATGATATTAAATAGTCTTTATAGAACTATTTAACCCACTGCACCCATTGTACAGTCTAGTAATAATTATACCATACCCCCCCCCGAATTTACCATCTAATCATCCAAAAATCTTGATTTTTAGCTGATTTTTTATCATATTCTTATTATATTGATTATAGGTATGCGCTTTTTTGATTTATCACCTATAAAGTCATAGCTTTTCTATATTTTTATTTATGAAAATTTTAGTATAATGATAATTATAATTGGCTGATTTTTAGTGACATGAATATATTAAATTGATTTTAGAAACCAAGTGTGGATCCAGATTTTAGTTTGAAAAACCCTCCCTATTTTTGGATTGGAAGAGCTTATCATCATTTTCTGACAAATTGCGAAGACTGACACGAGACTTGTTCGATAAGCATTTGCAGCAAGATTAGCTGATTAGAAATTGCCTTGTTCAGCTTTTATTTCATCTCACTATCCCCTATTCCTAGAGCCACAATCTCCCTATTCCTTCCTTTGACGATTCTCATCTCCAAAAGCACCCCTATCCCCAGACCGCTTTCAGCCCTTACCTCATGATAATCAAGCTTGGAAATATAATAGATTGAAATAGAATATGGACAAATTGATAAGGGGATTTTAAAGCAATTTCTAACAATGCTTTAGAAACTATGATGTGCTATTCTAAATTCAACTCACTATAAAAAGCAACTAAAACAAAATGAAACAAGAATCGAACAAATCGGTCTTGGAATTTAAATCAATTTATAACAATATTTTAAAAGCCCCTTGTACTATCTTAGCTTACATTCACTATATTTGTTCTAAATCCATTGATTATCATTCTACTCTTATCCGCAATCTAAGATTAGTATTTTGAGCTATCCCACATAAGTCTCCTGGCTTGCTTTTTGATTTTTGTTTATAGGATATTGAATTTGGAATAGTTCACTACTACTTCTAAAACATTGATAGAAATTTATTTGACTTTTCTGATTGATTTTTCCAGTTCTTATTTCATTTAGCTATAGTATGCGTTAACCGATAGCGGATACCTACGGAGAGCTTGCCACTCAGATGCACGACCTGCCCATCATACAAAAAAACAGACTCCATCCCACAAAGAGATAAAATCTGTTACTATTTTCTACACAATATTTCCTAATTTTTAGTCCAGCAGTTGGTCTGCATGGCTGATGGCTCGCTCGGGTTGCTGGGTAAAGGGCTTATTCCCGAAAAACTCCAACCATGGCTTGCGAACCTCATCTTTGCTGGTTTCTCTGTATTTTTATGTCTTATTTATGATAGTCTTTCAGCAACTCTTCAAACTCCGCTACTAACATACCCAACTGCTGACTGGCAACCTCAGAAGCCAGAAGACCTTGGCGAACCATATCTAGGAAGGCAAAAAGTTTTCCACGCTCTAGACCTTGTTCAATCCCTTCAGCTCGTCCACGTTCAATCCCCTCTGCACGACCGCGTTCAAGACCACGCTCTAACCCTTTTTCTTCAGCTTGTTCCAAGGCATAGTCCTGCGCTAACAAGGCTTGTTCTTCTCTCATACGTAGTTGACTAAACATTTTCCTGTCCTCCTCGGACCAGCTCTTGTAATCCAGCAGTTGATCTGCTTGGCTAATAGCTCGCTCAGGTTGTTGGGTAAAGGGCTTGTTCCCGAAAAACTCTAACCAGGGCTTGCGAACCTCGTCTTTGCTGGTTTCTCTGTATTTTTTAAGTTCCAAGAATGCCATCTTGACTAGATGGTTTTCTTGGCCATTATTTGTGATGGTTAAGGCTTCACCTGTCGTGTCCTCTCGCATACTAAAGCTATGAAAAGCCAAGTCATCTGAGAAGTAGTTGCTATCCACAATTGCGATAGCATATACTGGTGCTATGTGTTTGTAGCTCTGGTGGGTATCACCTTCACGCTGACGAATTTTTTCAAGATTTTGATTGACCTGACTGCATAGGTAAGCCCACAGGCGATTGATGAAAAAATTCTGATGATGAACCTGAATTTCGATAATAACCTGCGTGCCATTGTCTAGTTCAGCTAAAACGTCTATACTGGTATAGAAATCCTGGGCCGAGTAGGGCAGGGAAGGCAAGACGTGAATATTGCTTCCCTCTAAAATAGTTACATTTTTAGCTGGCAAGTCCAGCATATCGCGAATAAATTGACAAGTAATTTCTGGATTGCTAAATATTTTCTTAGCAACTAAATCGTTAGTTGGGCTGATGCCCGGATGTCTTAGAATCATCCTTCTCCTCCTTCTATTATAGCACATTTTTTAATCTAGGTTTGCTAGATTATCTGCTTCTATCTATTTATTCGTAAAAGAAAGCTTTTCTTCAGAAGAAAGCTAATCGCTTATTTGAAATTTTTTCTCCTCTGTTGGATAGTCTCGTCCATCTATGTTATAATGAAAGAAGGATTTAAAATCGGAAAAGGAGTATCTATGCTTAAATTAGGTGTCATCGGAACAGGTGCTATCAGCCATCACTTCATAGAAGCAGCCCATGCTAGTGGAAAATACCAGCTGGTCGCAGTCTATTCTAGGAAACTTGAAACCGCAGCAACCTTTGCTTCTCACTATCAGGACATCCAACTCTTTGATCAAGTAGAAGACTTCCTCCAGTCTTCCTTTGATGTGGTCTATATTGCCAGTCCAAACTCCTTGCATTTTGCTCAGGCAAAAGCTGCCTTGTCTACAGGTAAACATGTCATTCTTGAAAAGCCAGCTGTCACTCAGCCACAAGAATGGCTAGATTTAAGACATACAGCTGAGAAAAATCACTGTTTTATATTCGAAGCAGCTCGTAATTACCATGAAAAAGCTTTCACTATCATCAAAAACTTTTTAGCAGACAAACAAATTTTGGGAGCAGATTTCAACTATGCCAAGTATTCTTCAAAAATGCCTAACTTGTTGGCTGGGGAGACACCAAATGTCTTTTCAGACCGTTTTGCTGGTGGAGCTCTTATGGATTTGGGGATTTATCCTCTCTACGCTGCCGTTCGCCTCTTTGGAAAAGCTCAGGACGCAACCTATCAGGCTCAACAGCTTGACAATAGCATTGACCTAAACGGAGATGGAATCCTCTTCTACACTGACTTTCAGGTTCACATCAAGGCTGGGAAAAACATCACTTCCAATCTTCCTTGCGAGATTTATACGACAGATGGTAGCTTGACCCTCAACACAATCGAACATGTCAGCTCAGCTATTTTTACCGACCACCAAGGCAATCAAGTCCAACTCCCTATCCAACAGGCTCCTCATACAATGACTGAGGAAGTCGCTGCATTTGCACACATGATCCAGCAACCAGATCTGAATCTCTACCAAACTTGGCTGGAAGATGCAAGTTCAGTTCATGAGCTACTATATACTATGCGCCAGACTGCTGGCATTAGATTTGAGGCAGAAAATGAAAACTAAACTACCGACCGAGTGGCAAGAACTGAGCGACCAACTCGGTTTCCAAGAATTCACTCCCATTCAAACTCAACTATTTGAGCCCCTTCTTGCTGGAGAAAATCTTCTAGGAGTAAGCCCAACAGGAACAGGCAAGACCCTAGCTTACCTTCTACCAAGTCTTCTCAGACTACAAAAGAAAAAAGCCCAACAACTCTTGATTCTAGCACCAAATACAGAACTTGCTGGACAGATTTTTGATGTATGTAAAACGTGGGCAGAAGCTATCGGTTTGACTCCCCAACTCTTCCTGTCAGGTTCGAGCCAGAAACGCCAGATTGAACGCCTAAAAAAAGGACCAGAAATTCTGATTGGAACCCCTGGCCGTATCTTTGAACTCATTAAACTGAAAAAAATCAAGATGATGAATGTGAAAACCATCATCTTGGATGAATTTGACCAATTACTAGATGATTCTCAGATTCACTTTGTTGAGAAAATCACTCACTACGCACCGCGTGATCACCAACTTGTCTATATGAGTGCTACGACCAAGTTTGACCAAGAAAAGATTGTGCCGAATATACGGACTATTGATCTCTCTGATCAAAAACTGGATAATATCCAGCATTTCTACATGCAGGTAGACCAACGTCACCGCGTTGATATGCTACGAAAACTGGCTCATGTGGAGGATTTCCGCGGTCTTGTCTTCTTTAACAGCCTATCAGACCTTGGAAGTGCAGATGAAAAACTACAGTATCGGGATATATTAGCTGTTTCCCTCGCTAGTGATGTCAATGTTAAATTTAGAAAAGTCATCTTAGAAAAGTTTAAAGATAAGCAACTAACCCTGCTTCTTACAACAGACCTTCTGGCACGTGGAATTGATATCGATAGCCTAGAATGTGTCGTAAACTTTGATATTCCTAGAGATAGCGAAACCTACACACACCGTGCTGGTCGTACTGGCCGTATGGGCAAGGAAGGTTATGTTATCACTCTCGTCACTCATCCAGAAGAACTTAAAAAACTAAAGAAATTTGCGAGCGTACGTGAAATTGTCTTAAAAAATCAAGAACTCTACATCAAATAAAGCCCCCTTTGCTCTATACACATCCAGTGTATGGAGCTTTTTCTGTAAGCAATTCAATTTTATACTCTTCGAAAATCTCTTCAAACCACGTCAGCTTCGCCTTGTCGTATGTATGGTTA